>NZ_VMLA01000001.1:0-10635 GCF_013276425.1 Streptococcus sp. 3874
CTAAACGTCATCAACTAAATAGTGAAAAATATCTATCCTATCTTCTAGAATGTCTTCCAAACGAGGAAACTCTCGTAAACAAAGAGGTTTTAGAGGCTTATTTACCATGGACTAAAGTTGTACAAGAAAAGTGCAAATAAGAAATCTCCAGATTAGGAACTATCCGTGAGTTCTCTAGTCTGGAGATCTTTCAATATACTTCGTTATTGGGCGGTTACCAGCCTTCATGTATGACTTTATTAATCATTTCTTGCTTTAAATCAGGAGAATAGTAACGATTTTTTCCTTTTTTGACGAACTCTATTCCGTAACGATCAATCAATTTAATCATGTACCTAATATTAGAATTGTTTATCCCAAATTTATTTGAAAGCTTCTCTAAGCTATATCCTTGTTTTCTAAGTTCATAGATCTGAACTTTATCATCATAAGTTAATTTCATAATAAAAATACCCCAAAAGTTAGATTTTGTCTGTCTAACTTTTGGGGTGCAGTTCACCTAATATTATGCGTTTTTTCCTATTTTAAAGACTTTTATCCACCTATTATACAAAGTTAAATATCCATCACAGTTTACCATTAGCCTTCATTACTTAACCCATTCGCCATTATAGTTTAAGTAGTAACCACCTACTGTGGTATTAACAGCTAAAGCACCTGAACCATAGGCATAGTACCATTTACCATTGACTTGGAACCAGCCTGTCTTCATATCTCCATTACTTGCATTTAGGTAGTACCAAGTTGAACCATCTTTCACCCAACCAGTAGACATTGCACCTGATGAACGAAGGTAGTACCAACTGTTACCAACATAAGCCCAACCTGTCTTCATATCACCATTTTGAGCATCTAGATAATACCAAGTTGAGCCATCTTTCACCCAACCAGTTGCCATAGCACCTGATGAACGGAGATAGTACCAGTTATTACCTAGATATTGCCATCCTGTTTGCATTGCAGCAGTTGTTGGATCAAGGTAGTACCAAGCTGAACCATCATTTATCCAACCTGCACGTCTTTCACCACCAATATAGTTTTCTCCATTAATTTCTGTTTTAGCTAGATAATACCAGTTAGACTGATCATAAAGCCAACCTGTCTCTAAAGAATGATTCTGATTAAAGTAATAGTTCGTGTAATAACGCTTCTCTTCTTTATCTTCTGAATCTTCACGTTTTTCCCCGTACTCTTTTCCAACACTGTCTTTTGTTTTAATCTCTAATGCTTTCCAGCCAACAAATTCTTGTAGTACCCCATCTTGTCCAAAATAGTACCACTTGTGTTGAAGGCCGATTTCATTAACTGGTTGGTTATCTAATAAATCATCACGATAACCTGTTCCAGGAATTTCTAAGTATTGCCATCCAACTACCATTTCTCCTTTATCACCAAAATAGTAAGTTTTTCCGTCTATTTTATGCCAATAGATTGCTTTATGAGCATCTTTTACATAATATTTTCTATTATCCTTATCAACAAATTGGCCACCTGTGGTATCCGCAAAAACAGTATTTGTAGCTAGCAAACCAAAGAAAAATGCTGTCAGTCCAACTTGCATAGTTTTTTTCAAAAGTTTCATTTATATGTCCTCCAATATTAAATCCACTCACCAGATGAAGCAAAATTATAAACTTTACCATCGATAGTTTGGCTACCTGTTACCATAGCTCCACTTGAGTTAAGATAATACCAGTTTCCTCCTACTTTTATCCAACCTGTTTTCATGTCTCCATTAGTAGGATCTAGATAGTACCATGTTGAACCATCTTTATACCAACCAGTCTTCATATCACCATTTTTATTATCTAAGTAATACCATCTGCCTCGTACATTTTTCCAACCTGTTGCCATTGAACCAGAGGTTCCCAAATAATACCATTTTCCATTTACTTTTTGCCAATCTGTAAGCATCTTACCAGAAGCATCTAGATAGTACCAAGTATCATCTATTTTCTGCCAACCCGTTTGTTTATCATGTTGTTTATAATAGTACCAACTGCCACTTAATTTTTTCCATCCTTCAAGAGAATATCCTTTAAGTACTGAATAAATAAATGATAAATTCTGTTCATTTAATTTTACTGCGCTATTAACTTGGTTAGCTTCATCTCCCAAAGTATGTACTCCGACTACACGGTGACTAGCATCATAAACAGCAGATCCACTTGATCCCCCCAAAGTATCAACTTGATAATTCAAAAAAGTACCATCATCACTTAAAACTTGTTTTTTATCTGTATACATTTGATGAATTCCAAAATCATATGATGGATATCCTGTAATCGTCACTGGTGTTCCAGCCAAATTTTTCTGACTATTTGGAAGCCCCAGTGTTCCCAATTTTGCGCCAACAGGCTCTTCTAGAATTAATAGAGCCAAGTCATATTTCGATGCATCTCTAGAATTTAAAGTTCTAAATTCTTTCAAATAACGAACTTCCTTAACCTTGATCTTTCCAAATGGTTCCTGATCTGGACTAGCTGCTGGAAGTACATAAATAGCATCCGCTTCTTTTCCATATTTATGACTGTAGAAGTTATGAGCTGCTGTAATTAAAACATTATCTTTAATAAAATTCGCGCTTCCTCTTCCTTCTATATTCGTTCCATTGGCTACACCATTGTACTCAGACAAAACCATAGCTGAAGTTGAATACGGATATTGTAGAGTATTATCAATTTTAACCAAATCATCATTACCGATAATTACTTCTGATTGATTTTGGTAATATGAACCATATGTTGGCGAAATCTCAGGAAGTGAAAAATTATTAGTTTCTGGACTTTCCTGTAATGTTTCACTCACCTCATATTCTTCACCTGTACTAGAAATAACAGTCAAAGCAGATACTGTCGACAACTGGCTAGCCAATAAAGTACTCGCAATAATTGAAATACCCAATTTTTTATAAAACGTTTTCTTCATTATTTTTATCCTCCTAATGTGATTATAGCATACTATTCTAAATTTCTCAATCTACTATAGAATCAAGAAATCTATCACCTTCTGTAAATACCCTCCATTATCACATAAACAGGTAAACTTTTCAATTAATGACTGCGCTTTTCAATCACGATAGAGGTACTTGCTTGCTTCTTTGATACTAAGTTCAGCCATTCTTTCCTTGTTTTTCTCAATAAAGCATGTTACCCAAGTTGGATTCGTTTTGGAGTAGTCTCGCAGAGTCCAGCCAATGGCTTTATTGGTAAAAAATTCTGTTTGGTTCAAGTTATGAAGGAGAATCTTTTCCATTAATTGAGTATTGGTCTTCTCTTTTCTTAATAACTGGTGGTCAATAGCGACGCGTCTCAACCAGATATTGTCTGACAGGCTCCATTGGAGGGTTATTTTTTCCAGTTCCTGCTTCTCATACACCAAACTCCCTACTACTCGATCTAGGATATCCACCGTATCCCACCAAGACTTGGTAACAACCAACTGCTCTAGCTTAGGCAAATCGCTGTCCTTTAAATAAGACTGCATTGCTTTCAAATAGTTAGCAGCCACATACTGGTATTCTCTAGATTCTTTTTCCCAGCAAGTATCTGCAAAATCCCAATCGATAATCTTTGTTTTTTCGCTTCTGGAAAATATTTTTATAGAGTTTATTTCTTTCAGGCACCGCAATACCTAGAAAAGAAAATTGATGGCGCATATGGGCTTCCATGGGTCTTGCTTTTTAGAGTCTTTTGCTGCTTCTAGCTCCTCAAGTAAATCTGCTAAACTCATCTAAAACTCCTCATGCCCCACCAAGTGGTGCTGAAAGGCATAGACCGCTGCCTGGGTGCGATCGCTGACCTCAAGTTTGGCAAGGATATTGGACACATGGGTCTTGACCGTCTTAAGAGAGATAAAAAGTTCATCAGCGATGCGCTGATTTTCGTAACCCTTGGCAATCAGTTGGAGAACATCTCGCTCACGCGCAGTTAGGTCCTCATGAAGTTCCATGTGATTTCGGTGATATTCGACCTTCTTGCTGACCTCTTGCTCAATGGCCAGCTCCCCAGCAGCCACCTTACGGACGGCATGGAGTAGTTCGTCGGCACTAGAAGTCTTGAGCATATAGCCCCTAGCACCAGCATTTAAGACAGGCATGATTTTTTCATTGTCCAAGTACGAAGTTACAATCAAAATCTTGGCTTCAGGCCATTCTTTAAGGATAGCCAAGGTCGCGTCAATTCCATTCATCTCAGGCATGACAATATCCATGACAATAACATCTGGACGCAATTCCAATGCCAAGTCAATACCTTGAGACCCATTTGCAGCCTCGCCCACAACTTCTACATCGTCTTGGAGGTCAAAGTAGCTTTTCAAGCCCAATCGGACCATTTCATGGTCATCTACCAGTAAAATTTTCATCTTTACTCCTTTATCATTCCTTATCGAGCAGGGGAATACGAATATCAACTGCCAGTCCTTGCTTGGGAGCTGTCAATAACTGAACCGTCCCTGCCATATCTTCAACCCGCTCCTTGATATTGCGTAGTCCATAACTCAGGTCGTCTAAACTCCCTAACTGGAAACCAATCCCATTGTCCACCACCTTCAGCTGCAATTCAACATCTGTCTGATAGAGATAGACATCCAGACAAGATGCCTGGGCATGGCGAAGGGTATTGCTGATCAACTCTTGCAGAATACGGAAGATATGCTCCTCGATTTTTTTAGGCAATTTCGTCACATTTTGCTTGAAACTAACCTTGAGATCACTCTTATCCTCAAGCTCTTTTAAAAGGATTTGAATTCCTTCAACCAGACTCTTCTGCTCCAGCTCAACTGGTCGCAAATGCAAGAGCAAGACCCGTAAATCCTTCTGGGCAGTTTCTACAATAGCTGTGACACTCTGCAACTGGATCTGCATCTTTTCTCTATCCAATTTCAAAGCCTGTTGACTGACACCTGACAAAATCATGTGAGCCGCAAACAACTCCTGACTGACGGTATCGTGCAAATCCCGAGCAATTCGCTTCCGTTCTTTCTCGATGATTTCCTCTTCCTGAGCAAGGCTGTGATTTTCAGCCTTTTGAAGAGCTTCTGTCAAAAGGTTAAGTTTACCTGACAAGGACTTGAAACTGACATCCAAATCTGGATCTGCAACTTGAACCACTTCTTGCCCTGCCAATAAACGCTTGAGATTAGCCTGCATTTTTCTTAGAGAAAGCTCTTCAATACCTCGCCAAAATAGGGCTAAGAGACAGGTCATGGACATGCTGAACACCAACAACAAAAAGACAAATTTTTCTGTTTTTTCGACATCATGCAAGAAAATAGACCAGTCAAAATCAAGGATTTCCATCAAGCTGTGGGAGAAAAACAAGACAAATAAGATGGAGGTGAGAACAATGATTACATAGGCTTGTTTTTTCATCCTCTGACCACCTCCACATCCCCAATCATAGTAGTCAAGAAAATCTTGACACTCTTGTTACTCTTGAGATAGTCTCTTGTTTCTTGATGATAGTGTTCATTGCGAAGGGCTCGCTTGGGCTGATTGAAAAAATTCAAATCCCCATAGAGACAGTTAACGCTAAGGCTGACTTCCACATCTACAGGTACAATGATTTTGGTCGTTCCTACCATCTTTCTGAGGATAATGACATTGTCATGATTGGTTAGAATCACCCTCTCCAGATGAATGGTGTCCTTGCCCATGAGACGAAAGAGATTGATATCATCAAACTGGCAAGTTTGATAACTTGAAAAATGATGGAGATTGCCAAACCAACGATTTTTCTCCTTCTTAACCGTCACAACCTCTTCAAAAACCAAATTTGTCTGCTCTTTTTCCTGGTTCATCATCGGGTAAAGAAGAAAGAGACTATAGATGACCGCAACAAAAATAGCTAGAATCACAAAAGGATTGAGCATGACGATGAAAAAGAAGAGAATGCTTGCCACCACTAAAAGAAGATTATTGCCCTCTTTACCAGTGTAATAGCGAATCAAAAGCAAAAAGAGGAATAAAATCAGCAGAAAACGTGAAAAATGCTCTGAAACCATCAAAATCAGAGCTCCCGTCAAAAGACAGGCTTCGATAAATAAAAAGATTTTAAATTTTCTCATAGGTTGATCCTCTCCTTTCTATTTTATCACACTTCAAAAAAGTCACCTCAGTCTGAGGATGGAAAAAAGGCGGTGGTCACGCCTTTTTCATCTGATCCTTTGCTTCTTTTAATTTTCCATAAAGAAGATAGTCTACTTTTTGCAAATCTGCTATGGTGGCACAATTAAGAGCACACATAATCAAACGCAGATCGTCTTTCCAGCCTTGAACAATACCAATCACTTCTTCAACTGAATAGGTTTCAACCAATTCCAGAACTGTTCGTGACAGTCCTACAGCTTTGGCACCAAAGACCAAACACTTAATCATATCCAGCGGATTCCGAACGCCTCCACTAACCAAGAGTTCGACCTTGTCTTTCCATTCTTGGGCGTTGAGTAGGGCCTGCACGGTAGACTGTCCCCATTGATTGAGGTAATCACGCTGGCCACTGCGACGGTTTTCGATATAGGCAAAGCTGGTGCCACCACGACCTGATAAATCCACTGTACGAACACCCAGTTCATAGGCTCTCTCGATGGTCTTGGCATCCATTCCAAAGCCCACTTCCTTGAGAACAATAGGAACAGGAATTTGCTGGCTATAGTCTGCCAGATGCGATTGCCAGCTTCTGAACTTCCTTTCTCCCTCAGGCATAAGCAATTCCTGCATGACATTGACATGCACTTGCAGGAGAAGAGGATGCATCTCTTCTACAGTCTGAAGGCCTAACTCGACAGGCTTGTCCAATCCAATATTGGTTCCAAGGAGGAGATTGGGATGACTAGACTTGACAGAAAAAGAGTCATCTGCTGGATCTTTGAGTGCTGCGCTATAAGAACCCGTTACAAATAAAATACCACAGGCTTCTGCCACTTGAGCCAACTTTTGATTGATTTCTTTACCTTTTTCACTCCCACCTGTCATGGCATTGATATAAAAAGGAAAATCCCACTTTCGACCAGCAAACTCTGTCGACAGATCGATTTCATCCAGATTGTAAAGAGGCAAGGAAGAATGAAGCAGCTCCACCTCATCAAAGCTATTATAGGAACTTTTCTGCTCAAGGGCATAGCGGATGTGCTCATCCTTACGATTTGTCGTCATGTCCTATCCTTTCTTGGTATAAGAGCTCAATCCCCAGATCGGCCCAACGGTTTTTTAGGGTTTCAGTTGATTGCTCATCAAAACTCAAGGCAATACCACAATCACCACCACCAGCGCCACTGCTTTTGGCAACGGCTTGCAAATCTTGACTGGCTTCTTTCAGCTGTCTAAGCGAAGGCGTATAAATATCTGCGCTCAAGCCTTCTAAGAGATTGCTGGCTGTTTCCACCTGCTCAATAACTTTTTCGGATTTCCCCTGCTCCAAGGCTTCTACCAGAGAAGCCACTGTTTCTTTTGAGGAACTTAAAAAATTCTGATTGATATTTTGCTTGATTTGTTGAACCATATCACTAGATACAGCCACTTCCTTGGTCCATCCCACTAGGAAATCACATTCTAAAGTTGGTTTCACTTGTGAAATTGAAAAGTCCCAATCACGCTCTAAAACAGTCGCCAAATTTTCTTCTTTCAACCAAGCTGCTACCTGCTGGCGATCAAATGACTGGTAAAGAACCAAATCCTCTGCCACAATACAGGCAAGGTCCCCCATAGACCCATTGTCTCCGCGCTTGAGCAAGACAGCGCTAGCCAGCTTGAACAAGAGCTCCTGATCAACCGAAAGCTTATACAGAGCTAGCAGAGCCTTGATGACCAAAACAACGACGCTACCGCTAGAACCTAGACCAAACTTTTTCCCTTCCCGTTCCATTTTTCCTCGAATTTCTAGAGAAAAATGTCTTAAAGTTTGACCTCGATAAGTCAGGAAATCTTCCACTAAAGCAATCGTTTCTTGAATCAAGCTGTAGTCAGAATTTGGCGCCAAATCTACTGCGAAATCAAACAGATCTGAATAAATACGGTAGCTGTCAGAAAAAGCAATATCGCCCTTCATATAGATGGGAATGGCCTTTATCAAGGCCAACTGTCCGGGCTCTAAAATAGCATATTCACCTGCCCAATAGAGCTTTCCACAAGTTTTAACAGCAATCATCTTGACTCAAATCCTTTGTTTTTGACACAATCAAGCGGTAACGTTGACCGAAGATTTTTGATAAATGCTCCAAGTCTTTCTCTTGACAAAGAACTTTGACATTAGGACCGGCATCCATAGTAAAGTAGCAGGCCTCTCCTTGCTCGCGAAGTTGACGAACAAAGTCCATCGCTTCATAAGATGAATCGGTCAGATAAGAAAAGGCTGGTGATGCTGTTTTTGTCGTAGCGTGCATAGCAAGAGCATTTTTCTCCGTTAATTCTCCAATCTTGGCAAAGTCATTTTCCTTGAGATAAATCAGCATATCCTGATAGTCCTTCTCAGACTGACGAACCCAGTCGTCAAAAGTCGTCGAAGTCTCCACACAAAGTTTCATCCCGTCACGGCTAGAGATTGGTTTTTTCTTGTCCTCTAGCACCAACATGATCATAGCTAGTTTCAAGTTTGTCTCTACAGGGTAAATTCCCCCACTATCCTTGTCCCAGGCACCTAGTGGTCCATAAAAACTCCGAGAAGAAGAACCTGAGGCAAACTTAGCCTCCTGTGCCAACTGACTCCGAGACAAACCAAGCTGGAAATAAGCATTACAAGCCTTGACCAGGGCGGACAAACCACTAGAACTTGAGGACAGGCCCGCTGCCGTAGGCATATTATTTTGAGTATCGATACGGACAAAGCCCTCACCAGCTGGACGATAACGGTCAATAATCTTACTCATCTTGGCATGCTCGACCTCATTTTGTAGCTGAGCATTGATGTAAAATTCGTCAGCTGTTACATTGGCTGGTAAAGGCGACAAGGTCGTCTCTGTATACATATTTTCCAAAGTTAGAGAAATACTGCTAGTAGCAGGCACTATCTCTTTTTCTTTTTTCTTTCCCCAATATTTGATAATAGCAATATTTGCGTAGGAACGTACTGTTACAGGCTCTCTATCCATGTCTGAACAGCTCCTTTCTCTTCTAATCTTTCTGCTAATTCTTGTGCGTGTGTCAAATTATCTGCCAAGGCTATAATACAGCCTCCTAGCCCACCACCGCTCATCTTGGCACCCAGAGCACCATGGCTAAGAGCCGTTTCAACCAGATGGTCTGCCTCAGGGCTACTGACCCCAATTTCTTTTAAATGTAAATGCGCTTGACTGAGGATTTGTCCCAGTTCTTCAGCATCTTTTTGTGAAATCGCATCCTCTGCCTGCTGGGTCAATTCTCCCAAGGCATGCAAAAATGGTAGGGCATCCTTGCCCTTATTTTGAACCACTTGGATGGCTTCACGAGTATGACCATAAACACCCGTATCGGCAATCACCAAATAGGCGGATAAATCCATCTCAAGTTCTGTAAATCCTACGTTCTTGATAAAGCGAATAGGTTGGTCACTGAGACAGGTCTTAGCATCCAAACCACTAGGATTCATATGGGCAATCATTTCAGCTCGATTGACCAAGATTTCTAGTACATCATGAGGCAGATCGGCCTGATAGTAGTCAAATACCGCACGAATGGCCGCTATGCTGATAGCCGCTGACGAACCCATCCCCCGTTTCTCAGGGATAGCCGAGTCAATCTCACAACGAATGCAGGCTTCTGTGATATCCAAATACTCCAGTGAGGCATAAACCGCCATGGACAAGGTATCCTCCTCATAAAGGCGCCAAGGACTCTCTGCAGGAACTACCTTACAGGTCACCTCCACCTCCAAAAGAGGCAGGGAAATGGCAGGATAACCGTAAACGACCGCATGTTCCCCTATTAAAATTATCTTACTATGTGCCTGACCGACACCAACTTTTTTTGTCATTTTTTCCTTTTACTAGACGAAAAACGTCTTATTTTTCATACAAGTATTAATTCTTTCCTATCTATTTTATTATATTTTCACAAAAAAAGCGATTGTTTCCATTCACAATCGCTTCTTTCATTATTGAACCCATTCGCCATTATAGTTGACAGAATAGCCATTTACAGTCGTATTCACTGCCAAGGCACCTGAGCTATAAGCGCGTAGTACCATCTGCCATTGACCTGGAACCAACCTGTCGTCATAGAACGACGAAAGAAACTCCATACCGTTAAGTAAAGAGGAAAGTCGTGAGGGAGCATGCGCCATTGACAACCTGTTTTAGTGACGTACAAAGTCTCATTAACAAGTACTCGTTTCGGCCATTTATAGGTGCGGTGTTTGGAGAAATAGGGTTCAATCTCCCAAGAGGCATAGGGGTGCGCATAATAGATATGTTCCTCAGAAAATACATCAGACAAGCGGTTAAATTCTGTACCATTATCTGCCGTGATGGACAGAATCTTGTCTTGTTTTAAGATGAGTTTTAAAGCCTGATTGACCGCCTCAGCACTTTTATTTGGAATCAATCGGATAATTTGATGCCTAGTCCTTCAATCAGTTAAGAGCAGTAAACAATAATTTTTCACTCTTGTAAGCAGAACCGTATCAATCTCATAATGGACTAAGATCAAAAAACATCTTATAA
>NZ_VMLA01000010.1:0-886 GCF_013276425.1 Streptococcus sp. 3874
GGATGGGTTTGTGGAGGGACATACTTGCGTCTTTCTTTTTTTGTTCTGGTTCTGATTCAAAGTTTTTCGAATAGAGTTCATGAACTAGTAGCTCCTTTGTGTGATAGATCTTGTCAGCGATATTGAGGTAGATGTCACCGTCAACTTCTTTTATAACGAATGCTTTCGTCTTTCTGCTGAAGTAGACTTCTTTTCCTTGTTCAACAGGGATATAGCAACGATTTTGGAATCGGATATGGTGTCCACTATCGACGACTCTCTCCGCCAGTCTAGCCAGAATGAGATTTCGTTCAGAGGGCTTAGGAGCCTCCTCAAAGACAGAGAGTTTTGTCTTGTTTCCAAACTGTTCATTAAAGGTTTGAATGTAGGAAAGAAGGAAAGTATTGGCTTCTTCCAAGGTATGAATATTGTTTCGTTCCAGTTCAATAGGCAGGCGAGATTGTAGTGCCTGATTGAGTCTTTCGACTCTCCCTTTAGCTTGAGGGATAGCGGTTGTCTCAAGGAGAATCCCCAGTTGGTGACAGGCGTATCCGAATTGTGTATGGGTATCGTCCTCCATTTTCTTAGAGTTGGAGATTTGATAGGTAAAGACTGTTCTTTTATCTGTTTTGATTTGAAGGGGAATGCCGTGGTTGTCTAAAATTTGTTCGAGGACATGATAGTAAGCATTCAAGGTCTCTTGTTTATCAAAATAAGCCCCTAGGATATTGCCAGAAGCATCATCAATGGCTAGGTGTAAGTTAGAGGTTTCTGCTCCAAACCAGGCATGAGGGCTAGCCTCCATTTAGATGACTTCTCGCCAAAAAATTGTAAAAAGTTTAAAAAAAATTAGAAAAAGGTGTTGACAAGTCTGAAAAAGTCGGTATAATAGTAAGAGTTGAAAATA
>NZ_VMLA01000010.1:980-5779 GCF_013276425.1 Streptococcus sp. 3874
GGTTGTAGTACTGAACAATGAAAAAACAATAAATCTGTCAGTGACAGAAATGAGTGAGAACTCAAACTTTTAATGAGAGTTTGATCCTGGCTCAGGACGAACGCTGGCGGCGTGCCTAATACATGCAAGTAGAACGCTGAAGGAGGAGCTTGCTTCTCTGGATGAGTTGCGAACGGGTGAGTAACGCGTAGGTAACCTGCCTGGTAGCGGGGGATAACTATTGGAAACGATAGCTAATACCGCATAAGAGTGGATGTTGCATGACATTTACTTAAAAGGTGCAATTGCATCACTACCAGATGGACCTGCGTTGTATTAGCTAGTTGGTGGGGTAACGGCTCACCAAGGCGACGATACATAGCCGACCTGAGAGGGTGATCGGCCACACTGGGACTGAGACACGGCCCAGACTCCTACGGGAGGCAGCAGTAGGGAATCTTCGGCAATGGACGGAAGTCTGACCGAGCAACGCCGCGTGAGTGAAGAAGGTTTTCGGATCGTAAAGCTCTGTTGTAAGAGAAGAACGAGTGTGAGAGTGGAAAGTTCACACTGTGACGGTATCTTACCAGAAAGGGACGGCTAACTACGTGCCAGCAGCCGCGGTAATACGTAGGTCCCGAGCGTTGTCCGGATTTATTGGGCGTAAAGCGAGCGCAGGCGGTTAGATAAGTCTGAAGTTAAAGGCTGTGGCTTAACCATAGTAGGCTTTGGAAACTGTTTAACTTGAGTGCAAGAGGGGAGAGTGGAATTCCATGTGTAGCGGTGAAATGCGTAGATATATGGAGGAACACCGGTGGCGAAAGCGGCTCTCTGGCTTGTAACTGACGCTGAGGCTCGAAAGCGTGGGGAGCAAACAGGATTAGATACCCTGGTAGTCCACGCCGTAAACGATGAGTGCTAGGTGTTAGACCCTTTCCGGGGTTTAGTGCCGTAGCTAACGCATTAAGCACTCCGCCTGGGGAGTACGACCGCAAGGTTGAAACTCAAAGGAATTGACGGGGGCCCGCACAAGCGGTGGAGCATGTGGTTTAATTCGAAGCAACGCGAAGAACCTTACCAGGTCTTGACATCCCTCTGACCGCTCTAGAGATAGAGCTTTCCTTCGGGACAGAGGTGACAGGTGGTGCATGGTTGTCGTCAGCTCGTGTCGTGAGATGTTGGGTTAAGTCCCGCAACGAGCGCAACCCCTATTGTTAGTTGCCATCATTCAGTTGGGCACTCTAGCGAGACTGCCGGTAATAAACCGGAGGAAGGTGGGGATGACGTCAAATCATCATGCCCCTTATGACCTGGGCTACACACGTGCTACAATGGCTGGTACAACGAGTCGCAAGCCGGTGACGGCAAGCTAATCTCTTAAAGCCAGTCTCAGTTCGGATTGTAGGCTGCAACTCGCCTACATGAAGTCGGAATCGCTAGTAATCGCGGATCAGCACGCCGCGGTGAATACGTTCCCGGGCCTTGTACACACCGCCCGTCACACCACGAGAGTTTGTAACACCCGAAGTCGGTGAGGTAACCGTAAGGAGCCAGCCGCCTAAGGTGGGATAGATGATTGGGGTGAAGTCGTAACAAGGTAGCCGTATCGGAAGGTGCGGCTGGATCACCTCCTTTCTAAGGAAAAGGAACTGCGCATTGGTCTTGTTTAGTCTTGAGAGGTCTTGTGGGGCCTTAGCTCAGCTGGGAGAGCGCCTGCTTTGCACGCAGGAGGTCAGCGGTTCGATCCCGCTAGGCTCCATTGGTGAGAGATCACCAAGTAATGCACATTGAAAATTGAATATCTATATCAAATAGTAACAAGAAAATAAACCGAAAACGCTGTAGTATTAATAAGAGTTTATGACTGAAAAGGTCAGAAAATAAGGTTAAGTTAATAAGGGCGCACGGTGGATGCCTTGGCACTAGGAGCCGACGAAGGACGTGACAAACGACGATATGCCTTGGGTAGCTGTAAGTAAGCGATGATCCAGGGATTTCCGAATGGGGGAACCCAACAGGTACTACCTGTTACCCGCATCTGTTAAGGATGTGAGGAGGAAGACGCAGTGAACTGAAACATCTAAGTAGCTGCAGGAAGAGAAAGCAAAAGCGATTGCCTTAGTAGCGGCGAGCGAAACGGCAGAAGGGCAAACCGAAGAGTTTACTCTTCGGGGTTGTAGGACTGCAATGTGGATTCAAAGATTATAGAAGAATGATTTGGGAAGATCAGCCAAAGAGAGTAATAGCCTCGTATTTAAAATAGTCTTTGTACCTAGCAGTATCCTGAGTACGGCGGGACACGTGAAATCCCGTCGGAATCTGGGAGGACCATCTCCCAACCCTAAATACTCCCTAGTGACCGATAGTGAACCAGTACCGTGAGGGAAAGGTGAAAAGCACCCCGGGAGGGGAGTGAAATAGAACCTGAAACCGTGTGCCTACAACAAGTTCGAGCCCGTTAATGGGTGAGAGCGTGCCTTTTGTAGAATGAACCGGCGAGTTACGTTATGATGCGAGGTTAAGTTGAAGAGACGGAGCCGTAGGGAAACCGAGTCTGAATAGGGCGCCTTAGTATCATGACGTAGACCCGAAACCATGTGACCTACCCATGAGCAGGTTGAAGGTGCGGTAAGACGCACTGGAGGACCGAACCAGGGCACGTTGAAAAGTGCTTGGATGACTTGTGGGTAGCGGAGAAATTCCAAACGAACTTGGAGATAGCTGGTTCTCTCCGAAATAGCTTTAGGGCTAGCGTCGACATTAGAGATTCTTGGAGGTAGAGCACTGTTTGGGTGAGGGGTCCATCCCGGATTACCAATCTCAGATAAACTCCGAATGCCAAAGAATTATGGTCGGCAGTCAGACTGCGAGTGCTAAGATCCGTAGTCGAAAGGGAAACAGCCCAGACCACCAGCTAAGGTCCCAAAATAATTGTTAAGTGGAAAAGGATGTGGGGTTGCACAGACAACTAGGATGTTAGCTTAGAAGCAGCTATTCATTCAAAGAGTGCGTAATAGCTCACTAGTCGAGTGACCCTGCGCCGAAAATGTACCGGGGCTAAAACAATTTACCGAAGCTGTGGATACCTTTATAGGTATGGTAGGAGAGCGTTCTATGTGTGATGAAGGTGTACCGTGAGGAGTGCTGGAACGCATAGAAGTGAGAATGCCGGTATGAGTAGCGAAAGACAGGTGAGAATCCTGTCCACCGTAAGACTAAGGTTTCCAGGGGAAGGCTCGTCCGCCCTGGGTTAGTCGGGACCTAAGGAGAGACCGAAAGGTGTATCCGATGGACAACAGGTTGATATTCCTGTACTAGAGTATGTAGTGATGGAGGGACGCAGTAGGCTAACTAAAGCAGACGATTGGAAGAGTCTGTCTAAGCAGTGAGGTGTGAATTGAGTTAAATGCTTAATTCTATAACATTGAGCTGTGATGGGGAGCGAAGTTTAGTAGCGAAGTTAGTGACGTCACACTGCCAAGAAAAGCTTCTAGCGTTTAAACATACTCTACCCGTACCGCAAACCGACACAGGTAGTCGAGGCGAGTAGCCTCAGGTGAGCGAGAGAACTCTCGTTAAGGAACTCGGCAAAATGACCCCGTAACTTCGGGAGAAGGGGTGCTGACTTTAAGTCAGCCGCAGTGAATAGGCCCAAGCAACTGTTTATCAAAAACACAGCTCTCTGCTAAATCGTAAGATGATGTATAGGGGGTGACGCCTGCCCGGTGCTGGAAGGTTAAGAGGAGTGCTTAGCGCAAGCGAAGGTATGAATTGAAGCCCCAGTAAACGGCGGCCGTAACTATAACGGTCCTAAGGTAGCGAAATTCCTTGTCGGGTAAGTTCCGACCCGCACGAAAGGCGTAATGATTTGGGCACTGTCTCAACGAGAGACTCGGTGAAATTTTAGTACCTGTGAAGATGCAGGTTACCCGCGACAGGACGGAAAGACCCCATGGAGCTTTACTGCAGTTTGATATTGAGTGTCTGTACCACATGTACAGGATAGGTAGGAGTCTACGAAATCGGGACGCCAGTTTCGAAGGAGACGCTGTTGGGATACTACCCTTGTGTTATGGCCACTCTAACCCAGATAGGCGATCCCTATCGGAGACAGTGTCTGACGGGCAGTTTGACTGGGGCGGTCGCCTCCTAAAAGGTAACGGAGGCGCCCAAAGGTTCCCTCAGAATGGTTGGAAATCATTCGCAGAGTGTAAAGGTATAAGGGAGCTTGACTGCGAGAGCTACAACTCGAGCAGGGACGAAAGTCGGGCTTAGTGATCCGGTGGTTCCGTATGGAAGGGCCATCGCTCAACGGATAAAAGCTACCCTGGGGATAACAGGCTTATCTCCCCCAAGAGTTCACATC
Source organism: Streptococcus sp. 3874 (assembly GCF_013276425.1). Lineage (NCBI taxonomy): Bacteria > Bacillati > Bacillota > Bacilli > Lactobacillales > Streptococcaceae > Streptococcus > Streptococcus sp. 3874. The sequence continues at coordinate 5,326 of NZ_VMLA01000010.1, forward strand.
GACGGGGAGGTTTGGCACCTCGATGTCGGCTCGTCGCATCCTGGGGCTGTAGTCGGTCCCAAGGGTTGGGCTGTTCGCCCATTAAAGCGGCACGCGAGCTGGGTTCAGAACGTCGTGAGACAGTTCGGTCCCTATCCGTCGCGGGCGTAGGAAATTTGAGAGGATCTGCTCCTAGTACGAGAGGACCAGAGTGGACTTACCGCTGGTGTACCAGTTGTCTTGCCAAAGGCATCGCTGGGTAGCTATGTAGGGAAGGGATAAACGCTGAAAGCATCTAAGTGTGAAACCCACCTCAAGATGAGATTTCCCATGATTATATATCAGTAAGAGCCCTGAGAGATGATCAGGTAGATAGGTTAGAAGTGGAAGTGTGGCGACACATGTAGCGGACTAATACTAATAGCTCGAGGACTTATCCAAAGTAACTGAGAATACGAAAGCGAACGGTTTTCTT
>NZ_VMLA01000100.1:0-5636 GCF_013276425.1 Streptococcus sp. 3874
CGTCAGCGTCGCCTTACCGTACTCAAGTACAGCTTGCGGCTAGCTTCCTAGTTTGCTCTTTGATTTTCATTGAGTATTAACTTACAGGTCAAAATAGAAAGAAAATCACACCCCATACAAGAGCACAAATATAACCAACCACTACATCCTTGGGATAATGCACTCCCCCTAAGACTCTCACTAGACCGAGGAAGGCTGACAAGACCAACAGGATAACCCCTACAGATAAACTAGCATGTAAGCAAGCCATGGAGATAATGGTTGCTGAAAAGACATGACGACTGGGCATAGACTGACCAGGACTATCTCTGTCAAGCAAGGGTTTAATATCCCATTCCTCATAAGGCCTAGGAGCATTGATTTTCTTACGAAGAAAGGACAAAATCACAAAACCTGACGCTGGAATAAACAAATAGATTCCGACCTGTGTCCCAAGTCCTTGTTGGAGATAGGTAATTGCTAACAAGGTTAGATAAATCATAGGCATAACTACTGTCATGAACCGATTGAAAGCTCTTAACAGTCTCAGAAAGATAGGCTTATTTTCAATCTTACCAGCAATATGGTCATACCATTCTTGATAATTTTTCATATATTTTCTCATTACTTACTCAAATTTTGCTTGCAGGGAAACACTTATCTTCTAGTATAGTGCAGAAAAAGAAGGCCGTCAAGCCTTCTTTGGATTTATTCTTCTGCTTCGTCTTCTGTAAACTGACTGTTATAGAGGTCAGCGTAGAAACCAGCTTGCGCCATCAGCTCATCATGATTTCCTTGCTCGATGATATTGCCATCTTTCATAACCAGAATAAGATCAGCATTTCGGATAGTAGACAAGCGGTGGGCGATGACAAAGGACGTTCTGCCTTCCATCAAACGATCCATGGCTTTCTGAATCAATTCCTCTGTACGGGTATCAACAGAAGAAGTCGCCTCATCTAGGATTAGGAGTGGCGCATCTTTTAACAAAGCACGAGCAATGGTCAATAGTTGTTTTTGCCCGACAGACAAGGTCACTGTATCATCCAAGACGGTATCATAAGCATCTGGTAGGGTCATAATAAAGTGGTGAATCCCTACAGCCTTGCTAGCTTCAATCACGCGCTCATCACTAATACCCTTTTGGTTATAGATGAGATTATCTCGGATAGTACCTTCAAAGAGCCAAGTATCCTGCAAGACCATTGAAAAGGCATCGTGTACTTCCGAACGCTTCATATCCTTGGTATCCACACCATCGATACGGATACTTCCCTTATCAATCTCATAGAACTTCATCAAAAAATTGACAATGGTTGTCTTACCAGCTCCGGTCGGTCCGACAATGGCAACCTTTTGACCTGCATGAGCGGTCGCAGAAAAGTCATGAATAATGGTTCGCTCTGGTGTATAACCAAAGGAGACTCGATCAAAGACTACTTGACCTTTCATATCGCTCAATTGTCTTTCTTTATGGGATTCATCTTCCATCTCCTCTTCAGCTAGGAATTCGAAGACACGTCCCATGGCTGCACTAGCCTGCTGCAAACTAGTAATCCCTTGGGCAATTTGTGAAAGAGGCTGAGAAAAGATACGAACGTAGGCCATAAAGGCAACGATAATCCCGATACTGATGTGCCCATTTAAGGCCAAGGCTGCACCAACGATAATCACCAAGGCATAGCTAAAGTTCCCAATAAACATCATAATCGGCATCATAATCCCTGAAATAAATTGAGATTTCCAAATACTGTCATACAGACGATGGTTTAATTTCGCAAGCTCTTCTTTCGTACTCTCGATAGCATTATAACTGGTCACCACATTATGGCCAGAGTACATTTCCTCCACATAGCCATTGACAGCTGCCAAATCTTGTTGCTGACTCTTAAAGAAGCCCTGGGATTTTCCCATAAAGACAGACACGAAAGCAAAACCAACAAGAGTTGAAACAACCGTCACCAAGGCTAAAATCCAGTTCATCCCAAACATGGTTACCAAGACTGCTAAGACCAATAAACTAGATGAAAGAACTGTTCCCAGACTTTGATTAAGGGACTGGGCTGCAGTGTCAACGTCATTGGTTACACGAGACAAAGTATCTCCTTGAGAATGTCCATCAAAATATCCCAATGGAAGGCTATTGATTTTCTCTGCAATAGCTCTTCTCAAACGCTCTGAAAAACGTTGAATAGCTGTTGTAAACAGAAAGGCCTGTAAATAATTTGATAGAAGTCCGATCACATAAATCACAGCCAAAAAACCACCAATAGCTGCAACCGCCGCGACATCCACACTTGTTTCCAGACCACTGGCAATAATATTAGTCATTTCCTTGATGCGGGTTGGACCATATACAGTAATGATATTGGATACGATTGTTGCTAGAAAGGCGATTAGAAGGGCAAACTGGAGGCCTGCAAGATAGGGTTTACTCTGTTTCCAGAGAGACATTTTCTTATTTTCCATGTTCCAATTCCTCCTTCGATAGTTGTGAATAAGCAATTTCTTGGTAAACTTCGTTATTAGCTAGAAGTTCCTTGTGGGTGCCTTGTCCCACGACTTTTCCTTGATCCAAGACCAAAATCAAATCTGCATCCATAATCGTTGAAATGCGTTGTGCAACGATAAGCTTGGTCATAGACTTGGTTTTTTCTGCTAGCTCTTGGCGTAGGACACGGTCTGTCTTGTAGTCCAAGGCTGAGAAGGAGTCATCAAAGATGAGGATTTCTGGCTTCCGAGCTAAGGCACGCGCAATTGCCAGACGTTGTCTTTGACCACCTGAGAAGTTGGTTCCTCCTTGGGCCACTTCTGACGCTAAGCCCGCTTCCTTGTCTTCGATAAAGTTCTTAGACTGGGCCAATTCCAAGGCTTGCCACATAACTTGCTCACTAAGCGGTGTTTCTTGACTCTGTCCAAAGTCTAAATTACCCTTGACATCACCTGAAAAGAGAACCGCTTTCTGGGGAATATAACCAACCTTGTTGCGCAAATCATTCAAGTCATAGTCTTGAACATTAACACCGTCCACCAGAATTTCTCCTGCTGACACATCGTAGAATCGTGGAATCAGATTGACCAGAGTTGATTTACCAGAACCTGTTGACCCAATAAAGGCCACTGTTTGACCAGCTTCTGCTCTAAAGCTAACATGTTCGATAACTGCCTCCGAATTTGACGCATAGCGGAAGGTCACATCCTTAAATTCGACCTGACCTTTGAGGTTTTCATCAGCCAGCTGCACTTGAGCAGGGTTTTGGATAGAAGAATGCAAATCTAAAACTTGATTAATCCGCTTAGCAGAGACCATAGTTCGGGGAAGAACGATGAAGAGTGCTCCCATGAGAAGGAAGCCCATGACAACCTGCATGGCATAAGACATGAAAACAATCATGTCACTAAAGAGAGGCAGACGCGCTATCGGAGCAGCGTCGTTAATCACATAGGCCCCAATCCAGTAAATCGCCACACTCAAACCACTTGAAATCCCCATCATGATAGGGTTCAAAATAGCCATAAGACGGTTGACAAACAAATTCAAGCGTGTCAATTCATCATTTGCTACTGCAAATTTTTCATTTTGGTATTCCTCTGCATTGTAGGCACGAACGACGCGAATACCTGTTAAACTTTCACGAGTAATACTGTTCAGTTTATCAGTCAGCCCCTGAATCAAGGACTGTTTTGGAAAGGCTAGCGTCATCAAAACGGTCGTCATCAAAACATTGACAATCACTGCCACAAGAACGGCCCAGAGCCAATATTCTGAATGACCTAAAATCTTCCCAATAGCCCAGATAGCCATAATTGGACCACGCGTAACTACTTGCAAGCCCATGGTAATCAACATTTGAACTTGAGTAATGTCATTGGTGGTACGCGTCAAGAGACTAGGAATAGAGAATTTCTTAATCTCTGTCTGCGAGTAATCCAAAACTCGGTTAAAAATATCACTTCTCAGCCTACTAGTATAAGAAGCCGCCACTCGGGATGCAAAAAATCCAACTGCAACTACGGACAAGAAGGCAAGAAAGGACATTCCCACCATCATGCTTGCCGGCTGCCACAACTCATCTAAATTAGTTCCTTGACTACCTAGCAAATCCGTAATTTTCGAGATATAGGTCGGCACTTCCAACTCTAGATAGACCGAAAAGCAAGTAAAGAGAATGGCTAGTAAAATCATCCCCCATTCTTTTCTACTAATTCGTTTTGCTAATTTCTTCATTCTCTCCTCCTATCCCCTTGATATTTTCCTGTAGTTGACCGAGAACTTTCTCAAAAATCAGTAATTCATCTTCATCAATGTCTTCCATCAACTGCTTGTCTATGCGTTCAAAGAAGGCCTTAACCTGTTTCATCTGAGAACGTGATTTGTCCGTCAGACGAACAAATTTAGCCCGCTTATCGCTAGGACTCGCCTCCAATTCCACCAAACCATTTTGCACCATACGCTTGACCAAATTACTAGCAACAGACTTGGTAATATTGAGTTCCTGCTCGATATCTTTAATCAAGACCAAGTCTTGGTTTTTCTCACGATTATCCAAAAAACGCACAACCTGACCTTGAGGTCCACCCATAAATTCAATACCACAACGTTTGGCTTCCTTTTGCACCATGAGGTGAATCTGATGACCAAAACGCTTAAAGACTAACATCGGTTTATCCATACTAACCCCTTTCTAATCATTGCATTTAGTTCCTAGGAGAACTATTTTATCATTTTCAGAAAAGAGATGTCAAGAAAAAGTTTTCATGAGAACTATTTTCTTGATTAAAAAAATCCCAAGTGATTTTTTCACTTAGGATCATATTCTCTAGGTTAAATTAGAACCCATCTACGTTTGTGTAGATTTTTTGTACGTCTTCGTCGTCTTCAAGGACGCTGTAAAGTTTTTCAAAGGTTTCAAGGTCATCGCCTGACAATTCCACTTCTGATTGAGGAATCATTTCCAATTCAGTCACTTGGAATTCTTCGATACCTGACTCACGAAGGGCAACGATAGCCTTGTGAAGGTCAGTTGGCGCTGTGTAAACTGTGATTGTTCCTTCTTCTGCTTCTACATCATCCACATCCACATCTGCTTCGAGCAATTGCTCAAAGACCGCGTCCGCATCTTCACCTGCAAATACAATAACACCTTTGTTATCAAAGAGGTAAGAAACAGAACCTGAAGCGCCCATGTTTCCGCCGTTTTTACCAAAGGCTGCACGGACATTAGCCGCTGTACGGTTAACGTTTGAAGTCAAAGTATCCACGATCAACATAGAACCATTTGGTCCAAAACCTTCGTAACGTCCTTCTGTAAAGGTTTCGTCTGTGTTTCCTTTTGCTTTATCAATCGCTTTATCAATAACGTGTTTTGGCACTTGGGCTTGTTTAGCACGGTCGATAACGAATTTCAAAGCTGAGTTTGATTCTGGATCTGGATCACCTTTTTTAGCTGCTACATAGATTTCTACACCAAATTTTGCATATACTTTAGAGTTAGCTCCATCTTTAGCCGTTTTCTTGGCTACGATATTGGCCCATTTACGTCCCATTAGGAATCTCCTTTTTTCACATTTTAATCTTTCTTATTATAACACAAGTTTTTTCGATTTTCACTAGAGGAAATGGATTTTATTCAGTAAATCGGGACTTTGACAGTTGT
>NZ_VMLA01000101.1:0-17627 GCF_013276425.1 Streptococcus sp. 3874
TTTTTCACTTATGGTATAATAAGCATTGTATTTATTGTATATGAATCTGGAGAAAAAATCAAAGATATTTTTGACGGATAATATGAGAACAAGGGAGAATATATGACCTTAGAATGGGAAGAATTTCTAGATCCTTACATTCAAGCTGTTGGTGAGTTAAAGATTAAACTACGTGGTATTCGCAAGCAATATCGTAAGCAAAATAAACATTCTCCGATTGAGTTTGTGACTGGTCGAGTCAAGCCAATTGAGAGCATCAAAGAAAAAATGGCTCGACGTGGTATTACTTATGCGACCTTAGAACATGATTTGCAGGATATTGCTGGCTTACGTGTGATGGTTCAGTTTGTAGATGACGTCAAGGAAGTAGTGGATATTTTGCACAAGCGTCAGGATATGCGAATCATACAGGAGCGAGATTACATTACTCATAGAAAAGCATCAGGCTATCGTTCCTATCATTTGGTAGTAGAATATATGGTTGATACCATCAATGGAGCCAAGACTATTTTGGCAGAAATTCAAATACGTACCTTGGCCATGAATTTCTGGGCAACGATAGAACATTCTCTCAACTACAAGTACCAAGGGGATTTCCCAGAGGAGATTAAGAAGCGACTGGAAATTACAGCTAGAATCGCCCATCAGTTGGATGAAGAAATGGGTAAAATTCGTGATGATATCCAAGAAGCTCAGGCTCTTTTTGATCCCTTGAGTAGAAAATTAAATGACGGTGTAGGAAACAGTGACGATACAGATGAAGAATACAGGTAAACGAATTGATCTGATAGCCAATAGAAAACCGCAGAGTCAAAGGGTTTTGTATGAATTGCGAGATCGTTTGAAGAGAAATCAGTTTATACTCAATGATACCAATCCGGATATTGTCATTTCCATTGGCGGGGATGGTATGCTCTTGTCGGCCTTTCATAAGTACGAAGACCAACTTGATAAGGTACGCTTTATCGGTCTTCATACAGGACATCTGGGCTTTTATACCGATTATCGTGATTTTGAGTTGGATAAGTTAATGACCAATTTGCAGCTAGATACCGGAGCAAGGGTTTCTTACCCTGTTCTAAATGTGAAGGTTTTTCTTGGAAATGGAGAGGTCAAGATTTTTCGTGCCCTCAACGAAGCCAGCATCCGCAGGTCTGATCGAACCATGGTAGCAGATATTGTCATCAATGGTGTTCCCTTTGAACGTTTTCGTGGAGACGGGCTAACAGTTTCGACACCGACTGGTAGTACTGCCTATAACAAGTCTCTTGGCGGTGCTGTTTTACACCCTACCATTGAAGCTTTGCAATTAACGGAAATTGCCAGCCTCAATAATCGTGTCTATCGAACGCTGGGCTCTTCCATTATCGTTCCTAAGAAGGATAAGATTGAACTCATTCCAACGAGAAATGATTACCATACCATTTCGGTTGACAATAGCGTTTATTCTTTCCGTAATATTGAGCGTATTGAGTATCAAATCGATCATCATAAGATTCACTTTGTCGCGACTCCTAGCCATACTAGTTTCTGGAACCGTGTTAAGGATGCCTTTATCGGCGAGGTGGACGAATGAGGTTTGAATTTATCGCAGATGAGCATGTCAAGGTTAAGACCTTCTTAAAAAAGCACGAGGTTTCTAAGGGGCTTCTGGCCAAGATTAAGTTTCGAGGTGGGGCTATTCTGGTCAATGACCAACCACAAAATGCAACCTATCTATTGGATCTTGGGGACCGCGTTACTATCGATATTCCCGCTGAGGAAGGCTTTGAAACTCTGGAAGCTATCGAGCGCCCACTGGATATTCTCTATGAGGATGACCACTTTCTAGTCTTGAATAAACCCTATGGAGTTGCCTCTATTCCTAGTGTTAACCACTCCAATACCATTGCCAATTTTATCAAGGGTTACTACGTCAAGCAAAATTACGAAAATCAGCAAGTTCACATTGTGACCAGGCTTGATAGGGATACTTCTGGCTCGATGCTCTTTGCCAAGCACGGCTATGCCCATGCACGATTGGACAAGCAGTTGCAGAAGAAGTCCATTGAAAAACGCTACTTTGCTTTGGTTAAAGGTGATGGACACTTGGAGTCAGAGGGGGAAATTATTGCCCCGATTGCGCGTGATGAAGACTCCATTATTACCAGACGGGTGGCTAAAGGTGGAAAATATGCCCATACTTCCTACAAGATTGTAGCTTCTTATGGAAATATCCACTTGGTCGACATTCGGCTGCACACTGGTCGAACCCACCAAATTCGAGTCCACTTTTCTCATATTGGTTTTCCTTTGTTGGGCGATGATTTGTACGGTGGTAGCTTGGATGACGGCATTCAACGTCAGGCTCTGCATTGCCATTTCCTATCTTTTTATCATCCATTTTTAAAGCAAGACTTGCAGTTAGAAAGTCCCTTGCCGGATGATTTTAGCAACCTTATTACCCAGTTATCAACTAATACTCTATAAAAACTGTTTCAGAGTATAATTATTATCTTAAAGGAGAAAACTCATGGAAGTTTTTGAAAGTCTCAAAGCCAACCTTGTTGGTAAAAATGCTCGTATCGTTCTCCCTGAAGGGGAAGAGCCACGTATTCTTCAAGCGACTAAACGTTTGGTAAAAGAAACAGAAGTGATTCCTGTTTTGTTAGGAAATCCTGAAAAAATTAAAATTTATCTTGAAATTGAAGGGATCATGGATGGTTATGAAGTCATTGACCCTCAACATTATCCTCAATTTGAAGAAATGGTTGCTGCCTTGGTGGAGCGTCGTAAGGGCAAAATGTCTGAAGAAGATGCACGCAAGGTTTTGGTTGAAGATGTCAACTATTTTGGTGTTATGTTGGTTTACTTGGGCTTGGTTGATGGAATGGTGTCAGGTGCGATTCACTCAACTGCTTCAACAGTTCGCCCAGCCCTACAAATCATTAAAACTCGTCCAAATGTGACTCGTACTTCAGGTGCCTTCCTCATGGTTCGTGGTACGGAACGTTACCTGTTTGGAGACTGTGCCATCAACATCAATCCAGACGCGGAAGCTTTGGCTGAAATTGCCATCAACTCAGCAATCACAGCTAAGATGTTTGGTATTGAGCCTAAAATTGCTATGCTAAGCTATTCTACTAAAGGTTCAGGTTTTGGTGAAAGCGTTGATAAGGTCGTTGAAGCAACTAAAATTGCTCACGACTTGCGCCCTGACCTTGAAATCGATGGTGAGTTGCAATTTGATGCAGCCTTTGTTCCTGAAACTGCAGCTTTGAAAGCTCCTGGAAGTACGGTAGCTGGTCAAGCAAATGTCTTCATCTTCCCAGGTATCGAGGCAGGAAATATCGGATACAAGATGGCTGAACGTCTTGGTGGCTTTGCGGCAGTAGGTCCTGTTTTGCAAGGTTTGAACAAGCCTGTTAACGACCTCTCTCGTGGATGTAATGCAGATGATGTTTACAAGTTAACCCTTATCACAGCAGCTCAAGCAGTTCATCAATAGTGAAAACTATAAAGCGATATACTATGCTATACTGTAGTTATGAAACTATGTACGAAAAGCACTGCCATTAACTCCTGAGAACTAAATTACTGATTGGTGTCAAAAAGGACAACTTCCAAGCGATGATATCCTGTCTATATACGACCTATAGAAATCTGTAATATACATGTCCGTAAAACGATAAATTCCCTTTTTGATTTTAAATGAGTATGAAAAGAGAATTTTTTCATGAGAAAACGCATAATATTGAGTGTTTTGACACCTGCTATTATGCGTTTTTTATAATTTTTGCACCTTTCTTAGCCTTTGTTATCGACAAGTATTGTTTTCTAGCTTCTTGTTTTTAGAATGGCAATTTCCCAGCGAAAGCACCCAGTTTTTTCTTGGTAGTTTTATCGATTTGTTCAAGAGCAGAGTTGATGGCTTGAACGGTCATATCAGAAAGAGTTTCAAAGTCCTCTGGGTCAACGACAGCTGGATTAAAGTCAATGCTGACAACTTTCTTATCTCCAGTTAAGGTCGTTTGGACAAGGTCTTGAGCAGATTTGCCAACAAATTGCATGGCAGCAAGTTCGGCCTGGCTTTGTTCCATTTGTTTTTGAAGTTTTTGTGCTTGACGCATCATGTTTTGCATGTTCATCATAAGATTTCTAAAGTTCCTTTCATCTCAAGGGGATAATCCTTGTTGTTAACAAGTGCCTGATTTTCTCTCCTAATTGTTATTAGTAGCATAGCCATCAAGCCCAAGTATTGATTTTATTATACCATTTTTTTAAGACATAGTCTTTTATTGGTGAGAGTTATTTATATCAAGGAGTGATTAGAAATAAATTAAAATAATTATTTTTGTTAAGAGGGGCTCTATTCTAGTTTCATGGAAATGATTTTACTAAAGGTTTGTATGCTTTGTCTACAAACATGTTACCTCTATCTATTTTCGGATAAATAGTTGTCTATTATTATTTTTATGCTAATAGTAAAATCTAAATGGTAGCCTACGATTTTTTAGAAAGAAAATGGTACAATATTTCTAAGAGAAAATACAATGGGAGGGAAAATGAGGTTATTACCTATAAGAAAAATATCACGTCAGTCTAAAAGGTTAGCACTTTTTTTGACGTTTTGTGCTGGATATGTGGATGCTTACACTTTTATTGTTCGCGGGAATACCCTTGTAGCTGGACAAACTGGAAATGTTGTCTTTCTTTCGGTAGAGCTAATACAGAATAATGTTTCGGATGTTAGGGATAAGCTTTTAACCTTAATAGCGTTTATGCTGGGAGTTTTTTTACTAACCATTTATAGGGAAAAATTGAGAATTGTGAAAAAGCCAATTCTGTCACTGATTCCTTTGGTAATCTTATCAATAATTATTGGTTTTGTGCCACAAACTGTAGATAATATCTATCTAGTGCCGCCCTTGGCCTTCTGTATGGGACTGGTGACAACTGCCTTTGGTGAGGTTTCGGGTATTGCTTATAATAATGCCTTTATGACAGGGAATATCAAACGAACAATGCTAGCTTTTGGAAATTATTTCCGAACTAAGCACACTCCTTTTTTGCGTGAAGGGTTCATATTTGTTAGCCTGCTTAGTAGTTTTATCCTTGGCGTTGTTTTTTCAGCCTATTTGACGATTTTCTATCATGAAAAGACCATTCTTGGTGTTCCTATTATGATGAGCATTTTTTATATCAGCATGCTTTTTGCCTCGTGGCGGAAAAAAGTAAAAGAAAAAGCTTGATTTTAGGTGTTATTACTTGTAAGAAAATAGGAGATATGCTATACTTAGAGAGTTGACTATGCACAATCCTGTGCAACCGCACGAACATCGTTGCTCGTCGTAGAACAAATTTAAACTTTGTTCTACATAGAGCTCTTCTTTTAAGTGGTTCGTCCCACGATGCTAGGCGAGTCTTCACAAAAAGTCGGGGAAACCCATAAAAATCATAGGAGGTGCATAATGAGCACATACGCAATTATCAAAACTGGCGGAAAACAAGTTAAAGTTGAAGTTGGTCAAGCAGTTTACGTTGAAAAATTGAACGTTGAAGCTGGTCAAGAAGTTACTTTTAACGAAGTTGTTCTTGTTGGTGGTGAAAACACTGTTGTCGGAACTCCACTTGTTGCTGGAGCTACTGTGGTTGGAACTGTTGAAAAACAAGGAAAACAAAAGAAAGTGGTTACTTACAAGTACAAACCTAAAAAAGGTAGCCACCGTAAACAAGGTCACCGTCAACCATATACTAAAGTTGTCATCAACGCAATCAACGCTTAATTTTAAGGAGAACACATGATACAAGCAGTCTTTGAGAGAGCCGAAGATGGCGAGCTGAGGAATGCGGAAATTACTGGACACGCCGAGAGTGGCGAATGCGGCTTAGATGTCGTGTGTGCATCGGTTTCTACGCTTGCCATTAACTTTATCAATTCTATTGAGAAATTTGCAGGCTATGAACCAATCCTAGAATTAAACGAAGATGAAGGTGGTTATCTGATGGTTGAAATTCCAAAAGCTCTTCCTTCACACCAGAGAGAAATGACCCAGTTATTCTTTGAATCATTTTTCTTAGGTATGGCAAACTTATCGGAGAACTCGTCTGAGTTCGTCCAAACCAGAGTTATCACAGAAAACTAACACGGAGGAAAACATTATGTTAAAAATGACTCTTAACAACTTGCAACTTTTCGCCCACAAAAAAGGTGGAGGTTCTACATCAAACGGACGTGATTCACAAGCAAAACGTCTTGGAGCTAAAGCAGCTGACGGACAAACTGTAACAGGTGGATCAATCCTTTACCGTCAACGTGGTACACACATCTATCCAGGTGTAAACGTTGGTCGTGGCGGAGACGATACTTTGTTCGCTAAAGTTGAAGGCGTAGTACGCTTTGAACGTAAAGGACGCGATAAAAAACAAGTTTCTGTTTACCCAATCGCTAAATAAAAAGGTTCAGTGAACCTTTTTATCCCGAGCCTTGAACTGTAAAGGCGAGGAAGCTAGAAGTAGCATTAAATAAGGCTTTCCGAGTTTTCGGAGAGCCTATTTTTTTGTTTTGATACCCATACTTTTTAATATGTATAGTGGATTGAATCTGGAATAGAACACTGCTAAAAATTGATTTGAGTTTCCTACTCGATTTCTTCAGATTTTATTTCAATTGACTATAAGAACTGGTATCTGGTTTCAAATATTGGCTTGTCGTCCCTTAACTTGTCTGAATGGCTTGAGCCGTTCCTTCTGATAAGGGAAAAGATATTCTTTAGCTGAAACTGTCTGAGAATCCAAGATAACAGATGGAGAGAAAAATAACCCAGTCTGAAGCACATTAGATGGGAGTTGTTGGAAAGCAGTCATCTAGTTTTTCTTTGCTGCTTTGGCTTTTTCTTTGTCATCAGGGAAAGTGACTTGCTTCAAATCAGGGAGTTTAGGAAATTCTTCAAACATCTTGCCCAAGTTGTCTCATTTTGTAAATTTTACAGCCATAGGTGTACCTCGATTCTAAATTCTACCTTTTCGACACCAATTAGTAATTTAAAGTTCTCAGGAGTTAGTTGCATTGCTTTTTCATACATAAGCATAGTATGACACTTTATGGTTACCGAACAAGTCTAATCACTCCTTTCAAACTTTTGAAGATGTCCTACAAGTTTTTGAGCAGAATATTGCAAAGTTCATAGTTAAGCAACGATAGAGTGAAGTGCTTTTTGAAAACAGCTACACTTCAGGTGAAAAAAACGACATTTCAGATTTTCTGTTCCAGAAATAGCTATCGCTATGATATAATTATTTTATGATTATTACTATTCCTATAAAAAACCAAAAAGATATTGGCACACCATCTGATTCAGTCGTTGTTCTCGGCTATTTTGATGGCATACATAAGGGGCATCAAGAATTATTTCGTGTTGCCAACAAAGCTGCGAGAAAGGATTTATTGCCTATCGTCGTTATGACCTTTAATGAATCTCCAAAGATCGCTTTAGAGCCTTATCATCCAGATTTGTTTTTGCATATTTTGAACCCTGCTGAACGTGAAAGAAAATTAAAGCGCGAAGGTGTAGAAGAATTATATCTCCTTGATTTTAGTAGTCAATTCGCTAGTCTCACGGCAGAAGAATTTTTTGCAACTTATATCAAGGCTATGAATGCCAAAATTATTGTTGCAGGTTTTGATTATACATTTGGTTCTGACAAAAAAACAGCAGAAGATTTAAAGGATTACTTTGATGGAGAAGTTATCATTGTTCCACCTATAGAAGATGAGAAAGGAAAGATTAGTTCAACTCGTATCCGTCAAGCTATTTTAGATGGAAATGTGAAAGAAGCAGGAGAACTTTTGGGGGCACCGCTTCCATCAAGAGGTATGGTGGTTCATGGTAATGCTCGTGGTCGTACAATTGGTTATCCGACAGCGAATTTAGTGCTTTTAGACCGTACTTATATGCCAGCAGATGGCGTTTATGTCGTTGATGTTGAGATTCAAAGACAGAAGTATCGTGCTATGGCTAGTGTCGGGAAAAATGTGACCTTTGATGGAGAAGAAGCACGTTTTGAAGTCAATATTTTTGATTTTAATCAAGATATTTATGGGGAAACCGTCATGGTTTATTGGCTTGATCGCATTCGAGATATGACCAAATTTGACTCAGTTGACCAATTAGTGGATCAGTTAAAGGCTGATGAAGAAGTAACTCGGAATTGGTCTTAAGAGCTTGAGTAAATAAAACAAAAAAGAGGTTGTCTGTAACCCAAAAGATAGATGATTTAGTCTAACTTTTGAGATCACTACACTACCTCTTTTTATTCTTTTTCAAAGGTGAATCCTTCTCCTAGGATTTCATGGGCTTCTGTAATGGTTATAAAGGCTTGAGGATCGATTCGATGAATCATTTCTTTCATTTTCACAATCTCATTTCTACCGACAATACAGTAGATGATTTTCAAATTTTCTTTACTATAGTAGCCTTGACCAGAAATAAAAGTAACACCTCTTCCGAGGTCATCATTAATTGCCTTAGCAAGTTGGTCAGGACGTTTTGTGATAATCATAAAGCCTTTGCCGGCATATCCTCCTTCACCAATCAAATCAATAACACGAGAAACAATAAAATCAAACAAAAGCGTGTAGGAAACCAATCTCAAATCCTTGAAGATTAGGAGAATCAACATGAGAATACAAAAATCTAAGATAAAGAGCAGTTTTCCTATGGATATATGAGTGTATTTGTTGAGAATACGAGCTAGAATATCAGTTCCGCCAGTTGTACCTCCAGCATTAAAAATAATTCCAAGGCCAATTCCTAATAGGATTCCCGCTATAAGGGCTGTGATTAGTAAATCACCTTGAAGATCAATATGAAAGGGAATATGCTCAAAAAAAGCTAACCAGGCGGACAAAGCTAAGGTTCCTAGTAAACTAGAATAGAGGGATTTGGCTCCAAAAATCTTCCAAGCTAGGATGAAAAGGGGAATATTAATCAGCAGGTTCATGAGGGAAACAGGGATTTTAAAAAGATAAAAGGTGATGAGGGTAATGCCTGTCGCCCCTCCTTCAAAGAGATGATGGGGAACTACAAAATAAGTCAGTCCAAAAGCATAAATAGCAGCACCTAGTAAAATGGTAAAAATGGGGTAAATTTTTTTAATCATAGGACACCTCTTTTCTTATAAGTTGATTATATCAAATTTTACAGAAAATTTGATTGACTCCATTAGGATTTTTAATCTTTTTTTTGATATAATTAGAAGCAAGGAAACCAATCTGAATCCTAAAATAGAAAGATTGATACTATGACAAAAATTAAGATTGTAACCGATTCATCTGTTACTATTGAACCTGAACTAGTAAAGCAATTAGATATTACAATTGTTCCATTATCTGTAATGATTGATAATGTTGTTTATTCTGATGCTGATTTGAAAGAAGAAGGTAAATTTCTTCACTTGATGCAAGAAGCTAAGAATCTTCCGAAAACAAGCCAGCCGCCTGTAGGTGTCTTTGCTGAAGTGTTTGAAAACCTATGCAAGGATGGTAGCCAGATTCTTGCTATTCATATGTCCCATGCTCTTTCGGGGACTGTAGAAGCAGCGCGCCAAGGTGCTAGTTTATCTACTGCCGATGTGACAGTTATCGATAGTTCCTTCACTGACCAAGCCTTGAAATTCCAAGTTGTCGAAGCTGCTAAATTAGCACAAGAAGGCAAAGACATGGAGACAATTTTATCTCATGTAGAAGAGGTTAAAAACAACACAGAACTTTATATTGGCGTTTCAACTTTGGAAAATCTTGTCAAAGGTGGACGAATTGGCCGTGTAACTGGATTGTTGAGCTCCCTTCTCAATATCCGTGTTGTCATGCAAATGAAAGACCATGAATTGCAGCCAATGGTTAAAGGTCGTGGTGCTAAAACTTTTAAAAAATGGTTAGATGAGTTGATAACATCGCTTTCTGAACATTCTGTAGCAGAGATTGGAATTTCATATTCTGGTAGTGCTGATTGGGCAAAAGAGATGAAAGAAAGCTTACAAGCTTATGTTGAAAAGCCAATTTCTGTTTTAGAAACAGGTTCCATTATTCAAACTCACACGGGTGAGAATGCGTGGGCTATTTTGGTACGTTACCATTCCTAAAAAATAAATAAAATGGGAAGAAATAGCGTTTTTAACTTGACCTAAAAGGGATTTTAGGATATGATTATATTTGTTAATTAGAAATTATTTGGAGGAATCGTTAACATGGCAAACAAACAAGATTTGATCGCTAAAGTAGCAGAAGCTACAGAATTGACTAAGAAAGACTCAGCAGCAGCAGTTGAAGCTGTATTTGCAGCAGTAGCTGACTATCTTGCAGCTGGTGAAAAAGTTCAATTGATCGGTTTTGGTAACTTTGAAGTTCGTGAGCGTGCAGAACGTAAAGGTCGCAACCCACAAACTGGTAAAGAAATGACAATTGCAGCTTCTAAAGTTCCAGCATTCAAAGCTGGTAAAGCTCTTAAAGACGCTGTTAAATAATCAGTCTTTAAAAAGCCTATTGTATCAAGCTTTCTAGCTTGGTCGGTAGGCTTTTTAATTATGAAATCTAGTAATAAATAGAGTTAAAAAGTTGAATGTTCCGAAAATATTGTATATATAGTAGACTGAATCTAAAATAGTACGAAACAATTGCTAAAACATTTATAGAAATTAATTTTACTTTCCCAATCGATTTGTTCTCATCTTATTTCAATTTGCTATACGTACGTATATAATGAAAAGAACTAAATAATAGACTTGTGCGATAACTATTTGAAGCAAGATTAGCTGGTTAGAAAGTCCAACAAGATAGCGAAGGAATCTAACATAAATTTTACATAATTTACTTTATGTTACAAACCCTTCACTAAAATACTTACCATTATCTTGAATGCCTTAGGGAAACATGCTATACTACTTGTATGATTATTTTACAAGCTAATAAAATTGAACGTTCTTTTGCAGGAGAGGTTCTTTTCGATACTATCAACCTGCAAGTTGATGAACGAGATCGGATTGCCCTTGTTGGGAAAAATGGTGCAGGTAAGTCTACTCTTTTGAAGATTTTAGTTGGAGAAGAGGAGCTAACTAGCGGAGAAATCAATAAGAAAAAAGATATTTCTCTGTCTTACCTAGCCCAAGATAGCCGTTTTGAATCTGAAAACACTATCTACGATGAAATGCTTCATGTCTTTGATGATTTGCGTCGGACTGAGAAACAACTGCGTCAGATGGAGCTGGAGATGGGTGAAAAGTCTGGTGAGGATTTGGATAAACTGATGTCAGATTACGACCGCTTATCTGAAAATTTTCACCAAGCAGGTGGTTTCACTTATGAAGCTGATATTCGAGCGATTTTGAATGGATTCAAGTTTGACGAGTCTATGTGGCAGATGAAAATTGCTGAGCTTTCTGGTGGTCAAAATACCCGTCTGGCGCTGGCCAAAATGCTTCTTGAAAAGCCAAATCTCTTGGTCTTGGACGAGCCAACCAACCACTTGGATATTGAAACCATCGCCTGGCTAGAGAATTATTTGATAAACTATAGCGGCGCCCTCATTATCGTCAGCCACGACCGTTATTTCTTGGATAAGGTTGCGACGATTACGCTGGATTTGACCAAGCATTCCTTGGATCGCTATGTGGGGAATTACTCTCGTTTTGTTGAGTTGAAGGAGCAGAAGCTAGCTACTGAAGCAAAAAACTATGAAAAGCAACAAAAGGAAATCGCTGCTCTGGAAGACTTTGTCAATCGCAATCTAGTCCGTGCTTCAACGACCAAACGCGCCCAATCCCGTCGTAAACAACTAGAAAAAATGGAGCGTTTGGACAAGCCTGAAGCTGGCAAGAAATCAGCCAATATGACCTTCCAGTCTGAAAAAACGTCTGGTAATGTTGTATTGACTGTTGAAAATGCAGCTATTGGCTATGATGGGGAAGTCCTGTCACAACCGATTAGCCTAGATCTTCGTAAGATGAATGCTGTCGCTATCGTTGGTCCAAATGGTATCGGCAAGTCAACCTTTATCAAGTCTATTGTGGACCAGATTCCTTTTATCAAGGGGGAAAAGCGCTTTGGCGCTAATGTTGAGGTTGGTTACTATGACCAGACCCAAAGCAAGCTGACACCAAGTAATACTGTACTGGATGAACTCTGGAATGATTTTAAGTTGACACCAGAAGTTGAAATCCGTAACCGTCTAGGTGCCTTCCTTTTCTCAGGAGATGATGTCAAAAAATCAGTTGGCATGCTGTCTGGTGGCGAGAAAGCACGTTTGCTTTTGGCTAAATTGTCTTTGGAAAACAACAACTTCTTGATTCTGGACGAGCCAACCAACCACTTGGATATTGATAGCAAGGAAGTGTTGGAAAATGCCTTGATTGACTTCGATGGAACTCTTCTCTTCGTCAGCCACGACCGTTACTTTATCAATCGTGTGGCAACTCATGTACTGGAATTGTCTGAGAATGGCTCGACTCTTTACTTGGGAGATTACGATTATTATGTCGATAAAAAGGCTGAAATGGAAGTCGGTCTGACAGAGGAAGCTTCAACCAGCAATCAAGCAAAAGAAGCAAGCCCAGTTAATGACTATCAAGCTCAGAAAGAAAGTCAAAAAGAAGTTCGTAAGCTCATGCGACAAATCGAAAGTCTAGAAGCTGAAATTGAAGAGCTAGAAAGTCAAAGCCAAGCCATTTCTGAACAAATGTTGGAAACAAACGATGCCGACAAACTGATGGAATTGCAGGCTGAGCTGGACAAAATCAGCCACCGTCAGGAAGAAGATATGCTTGAGTGGGAAGAATTATCAGAGCAGGTGTAAAGATGGAACATCTTGGAAAAGTATTTCGTGAATTTCGAACAAGTGGAAATTATTCTTTAAAGGAAGCAGCAGGCGAGTCCTGTTCAACCTCTCAGTTATCTCGCTTTGAGCTTGGGGAATCTGACCTAGCAGTCTCACGTTTTTTTGAAATTTTGGATAATATTCATGTGACCATTGAAAATTTCATGGACAAGGCTAGGGATTTTCAAAATCATGAACATGTTGCTATGATGGCACAGATTATCCCACTTTACTACTCAAATGATATTGCAGGTTTTCAAAAGCTTCAAGAAGAACAACTTGAAAAGGCTAAGAGTTCGACGACTCCCCTTTATTTTGAGCTGAACTGGATTTTGCTACAAGGTCTGATTTGTCAAAGAGATGCGAGTTATGATATGAAGCAGGATGATTTGGATAAGGTAGCAGATTATCTCTTCAAAACAGAAGAATGGACCATGTATGAGTTGATTCTTTTCGGGAACCTCTATAGTTTCTACGATGTGGACTATGTCACTCGGATTGGTAGAGAAGTCATGGAGAGGGAGGAATTTTACCAAGAGATTGGTCGCCATAAGAGATTAGTGTTGATTTTGGCCCTCAATTGTTACCAGTATTGTTTAGAGCATCTTTCTTTTGACAATGCAAGCTATTTCGAGACTTATACAGAGAAGATTATTGGTAAAGGTATTAAGCTTTATGAGCGTAATGTTTTCCATTATTTAAAAGGTTTTGCCTTATATCAAAAAGGAAAGTGTAAAGAAGGTTGTAGCCAAATGCAAGAGGCCATGCATATTTTTGATGTGCTAGGTCTTCCAGAGCAAGTAGCCTACTATCAGGAACACTACGAAAAATTTGTCAAAGATTAATTTTCCCAAATAAGGGAAAAAATAAAAAGCTCCTTTCGGTTTTGATACAATAGTTTCAAAATTTGAGAGGAGTTTTTATATGAATCGCTATGCAGTACAGTTGATTAGCCGTGGAGCTGTTAACAGGATAGGGAATATGCTCTATGATTATGGCAATAGTGTCTGGTTGGCTTCCATGGGAACTATCGGACAGACAGTTTTAGGAATGTATCAGATTTCTGAACTCGTCACATCCATTCTCGTCAACCCATTTGGCGGAGTCATTTCAGACCGTTTTTCTCGTCGTAAGATTTTAATGACGACGGACCTTGTTTGTGGGATTCTTTGTCTGGCTATTTCTTTTATAAGAAATGACAGCTGGATGATTGGAGCTTTGATTGTTGCCAATATTGTTCAGGCGGTTGCATTTGCCTTTTCTCGTACAGCCAATAAAGCCATTATAACTGAGGTTGTTGAGAAAGATGAGATTGTGATCTATAATTCTCGCTTAGAGCTGGTTTTGCAGGTTGTAGGTGTTAGCTCTCCTGTTCTTTCCTTCCTTGTTTTACAGTTTGCAAGTCTCCATATGACACTACTGCTAGACTCGCTGACTTTTTTCATTGCTTTTGTTCTAGTGGCTTTTCTTCCAAAAGAGGAAGCAAAAGTTCAAGAGAAAAAGGCTTTTACTGGGAGAGATATGTTTGTAGATATCAAGGATGGGTTACACTATATCTGGCATCAGCAAGAAATTTTCTTCCTTTTGCTGGTAGCTTCCAGCGTTAATTTCTTTTTTGCCGCTTTTGAATTTCTACTTCCCTTTTCGAATCAGCTTTACGGGTCAGAAGGAGCCTATGCAAGTATTTTAACTATGGGGGCTATTGGTTCCATCATTGGGGCTCTTCTAGCTAGTAAAATTAAAGCTAATGTTTATAATCTTTTGATTTTACTGGCTTTGACAGGTGTCGGAGTTTTTATGATGGGATTACCACTTCCAAATTTGCTTTCCTTTTCTGGAAATTTAGTTTGTGAATTGTTTATGACGATTTTTAATATTCACTTTTTTACTCAAGTACAAACCAAGGTTGAGAGCGAATTTCTTGGGAGAGTACTGAGTACAATTTTTACCTTAGCTATTCTATTTATGCCTATTGCAAAAGGATTTATGACAGTCCTGCCAAGTGTCCATCTCTCTTCTTTCCTGATAATTGGAAGTGGTGTTATCATCTTGTCTTGTATATCGTTTATTTATGTTCGAACTCATTTTGAAAAATTTATATAAGGTTGCTTGAGTTTTAAAAATAATTCCAATCTAAGTGTTTTTTCCGCCCTTCTCGTTTGTGAGGAGGGCTTAGTTTATGGTAAAATGGTCTTATGAATAAAAGAATGAATGAGTTAGTCGCCTTGCTCAATCGCTATGCGACTGAGTACTATACCAGCGACAATCCCTCGGTTTCAGATAGTGAATATGACCGCCTTTACCGTGAGTTGGTTGAGTTAGAAACTGCCTATCCAGATCAAGTGTTAGCAGACAGTCCGACCCATCGTGTTGGTGGCAAAGTCTTAGATGGTTTTGAAAAATACAGTCATCAGTATCCTCTTTATAGTTTGCAGGATGCTTTTTCACGTGAGGAGCTTGAAGCATTTGATACGCGTGTTCGTAAGGAAGTGGCTCATCCGACCTATATTTGTGAGCTGAAAATCGATGGCTTATCTATCTCGCTGACGTATGAAAAGGGGATTTTGGTTGCTGGTGTAACACGTGGAGATGGTTCTGTTGGTGAAAATATTACAGAAAACCTCAAGCGTGTCAAGGACATTCCTTTGACCTTGCCAGAAGAACTTGATATTACAGTTCGTGGGGAATGTTACATGCCACGCGCTTCTTTTGACCAGGTTAACCAAGCTCGCCAAGAAAATGGAGAGCCTGAATTTGCCAATCCTCGTAATGCGGCGGCAGGAACCTTGCGTCAGCTGGATACAGCAGTAGTTGCCAAGCGCAATCTTGCCACTTTCCTCTATCAAGAAGCCAGCCCTTCAACTCGCGACAGCCAAGAAAAGGTTTTGAAGCACCTAGAACAATTTGGTTTTGTAGTCAATTCTAAACGAATTCTGGCTGAAAGCATGGATGAGATTTGGAATTTTATCCAAGAAGTAGAAGAGGAACGGGACAATCTTCCCTATGATATCGATGGGGTGGTGATCAAGGTCAATGACCTAGCAAACCAAGAAGAACTCGGTTTTACCGTCAAGGCTCCAAAGTGGGCAGTAGCCTACAAGTTTCCTGCTGAGGAAAAAGAAGCTCAACTCTTGTCAGTTGACTGGACAGTTGGCCGTACGGGTGTTGTAACCCCAACTGCAAATCTAACACCTGTACAACTAGCTGGTACAACTGTTAGCCGTGCAACTCTGCACAATGTGGATTATATTGCTGAAAAAGATATCCGTAAAGATGACATGGTCATAGTTTATAAGGCTGGTGACATCATCCCTGCTGTTTTACGCGTGGTAGAGTCCAAACGGGTTTCTGAAGAGAAACTGGATATCCCTACAAACTGTCCAAGTTGTAACTCTGACTTGTTGCACTTTGAAGATGAAGTGGCCCTGCGTTGTATCAATCCGCGTTGTCCTGCCCAAATCATGGAAGGTTTGATTCACTTTGCCTCTCGAGATGCCATGAATATTACAGGCCTTGGACCATCAGTAGTTGAGAAATTATTTGCTGCCAATTTAGTCAAGGATGTGGCGGATATTTACCGATTACAAGAAGAGGATTTCCTCCTTTTAGAAGGGGTCAAGGAAAAATCTGCTTCTAAACTGTATCAGGCCATCCAAGCATCTAAGGGAAATTCAGCCGAAAAACTCTTGTTTGGTTTGGGAATTCGCCATGTCGGTAGTAAGGCCAGCCAGCTCTTACTCCAACATTTCCACTCAATCGAAAATTTGGCTCAGGCAGATCCAGACGAAGTGGCTAGTATTGAAAGTCTGGGTGGCGTGATTGCCAAGAGTCTCCAGACTTATTTTGCGACAGAAGGCTCTGAAATTCTCCTCAGAGAATTGAAAGAAGCTGGGGTCAATCTGGATTATAAAGGTCAAACTGTAGTAGCGGATGCAGCCTTGTCAGGTTTGACAGTGGTATTGACTGGAAAATTGGAACGGCTCAAGCGCTCAGAAGCTAAAAGTAAACTCGAAAGTCTGGGGGCCAAAGTGACAGGCAGTGTGTCTAAAAAGACCGACCTCGTCGTGGCAGGAGCAGATGCTGGAAGTAAACTTCAAAAGGCGCAAGAACTTGCTATCGAAGTTCGAGATGAAGCTTGGCTAGAAAGTTTGTAACAATGACAGAAGAAAGAAAACGTGCGCGTTTAATTTATAACCCAACCTCAGGGCAGGAAATTATCAAGAAAAATATAGCAGAAGTGCTGGATGTTTTGGAAAATATTGGCTATGAAACCAGTGCCTTTCAAACGACTCCAGAACCTCTTTCGGCACAAAAAGAAGCTGAGAGAGCAGCCAAAGCTGGTTTTGATTTGATTATTGCTGCAGGTGGTGATGGAACAATTAATGAGGTAGTCAATGGGGTTGCCTCGCTCGATAAGAGACCTCGGCTTGCTATCATCCCAACAGGTACGACTAATGATTATGCGCGTGCCCTAAAAATTCCAATGGGTGATCCTGTTGCGGCTGCTCAGATTATTGCTAAAAATGAGACCATTCATATGGATATTGGACGAGCTTTTGGCGACAAATATTTTATTAATATTGCCGCTGCTGGAACCTTAACCGAATTGACTTACAGTGTTCCAAGTGAAGTCAAGACGCGTCTTGGTTATTTTGCCTATGTTGCTAAAGGCATTGAAATGTTTCCTAAGACCAAGGTTCGTCCAGTGAGAATCACACACGATCAGGGGGTCTTTGAAGGAGAGGTGTCCTTGATTTTTGTTATGGCTTCAAGCCAGTT
>NZ_VMLA01000102.1:0-23671 GCF_013276425.1 Streptococcus sp. 3874
TTTGATTTTTATTGAGTATGAGTTGCCTAAATTATGATGTATAGTTGATGGGATATAACTTGTTTACGTTTTAAAAAAGAGCCGACTGGCTCTTTTTACTTATCTTCGATTTCCTGTGTTTCTTTAATCACAGCTAGTCTAGTCTGGATATCCTTTTCCAAGACCTTAAACTTGTAAGTCAGGTCTTCTTGATATTCCTTGATGAGTTCTTTTTGCTGGTCAATGATTTGTAGGCTGTTTTGGATAATATCCACATCGTCCTTGATAGCTTGAACGCGGTCAGTGGTATTCAAGACTTCATCTGTGATGGTTTGGCGATTTTTTGTGAGCAGATAACTTCCAGCTGCAGCTCCTGCAAATAGCAATAGATTGGATAATTTCATGGCAACTCCTTAGGCATTTTTGATGGTTTCAGCGACTTGAGCGAGTTTGTCAAAGTCTGGTTCGTGGGCGATAAAATCAATCTTAAGGTCATCGTCCGCACTGTAGCGAGGTACGAGGTGAACATGGGTATGAAAGACGGTTTGACCTGCGACTTCTTCACAGTTAGCAATGATATTCATACCAGTAGCCTTGGTAGCTTTCATGACTTTTTGAGCTACTTTTGGTACTTGGGCAAAGAGTTGGCTGGCGCTAGTAGCATCCATTTCTAAAAGATTACGATAGTGTTCTTTTGGCACGACCAAGGTGTGTCCTGGTGTCACTTGAGAGATATCAAGAAAGGCAAGAACCTGCTCATCTTCATATACTTTTGAAGCAGGAATTTCCCCTGCGATGATTTTACAAAAAATGCAATCTGACATAAAATCTACCTCTACTGTACTGAATTTTGATATAATATAGCTACATTATACCAGATTTGGAGAAAATATGTTAGAAATTAAAAACCTGACAGGTGGCTATGTTCATGTCCCTGTTTTGAAAGATGTGTCTTTTACTGTTGAAAGTGGGCAGTTGGTCGGTTTGATTGGTCTCAATGGTGCTGGAAAATCGACGACCATCAATGAAATTATCGGTCTGTTGACACCTTATAGTGGCTCCATCAATATCAATGGCCTGACCCTGCAAGAAGATGCGACAAGTTACCGCAAGCAAATTGGCTACATTCCTGAGACACCTAGCTTGTATGAGGAATTGACCCTCAGAGAGCATATCGAAACGGTTGCCATGGCTTATGGTATTGAGCAAGATCTTGCTTTTGATCGAGTAGAACCTTTGTTAAAAATGTTCCGTCTGGACCAGAAATTAGACTGGTTCCCTGTTCATTTTTCAAAAGGGATGAAGCAGAAGGTCATGATTATCTGTGCTTTTGTGGTGGATCCAAGTCTTTTCATCGTGGATGAGCCTTTCCTTGGTCTTGACCCGTTGGCTATTGCGGACTTGATTCAGCTTTTGGAAGTGGAAAAGCAAAAAGGCAAGTCTATTCTCATGAGTACCCACGTGCTGGATTCAGCGGAAAAGATGTGTGATGCTTTTGTCATTCTTCACAAAGGGGAAGTGCGTGCTAAGGGAAATCTCCTGCAACTGCGCGAAGCCTTTAACATGCCTGAGGCTAGTTTGAATGATATTTACTTGGCTCTGACCAAAGAGGAGGACCTATGAAAGACTTGTTTTTAAAGAGAAAGCAGGCTTTTCGTAAGGAGTGTCTTGGTTATCTACGTTATGTTCTCAATGACCACTTTGTCTTGTTCCTGCTTGTCCTGCTGGGCTTTCTAGCCTACCAGTACAGTCAACTCTTGCAAGATTTTCCTGAAAATCATTGGCCCATCCTTTTGTTTGTAGGAATTACCTCTGTTTTACTGTTGCTTTGGGGTGGAATTGCCACCTATATGGAGGCTCCAGACAAGCTCTTTCTCTTAGTTGGAGAAGAGGAAATCAAGCTCCATCTCAAGCGTCAAACTGGCATTTCCCTAGTCTTTTGGCTCTTTGTACAGACCCTTTTCTTGCTTTTATTTGCGCCCTTATTTTTAGCCATGGGTTATGGCTTGCCTGTCTTCCTAATCTATGTGCTTTTGTTTGGGTTAGGTAAATATTTCCTCTTTCGTCAAAAGGCCAGCAAATTTTTCACTGAAACTGGACTGAACTGGGACTATGTCATTTCCCAAGAAAGCAAGCGCAAACAAGTCTTGCTTCGTTTCTTTGCCCTCTTTACGCAGGTAAAGGGAATTTCAAACAGCGTCAAGCGTCGTGCCTATCTGGACTTTATCCTAAAGGTTGTTCAGAAGGTGCCTGGGAAGATTTGGCAAAATCTCTATCTTCGTTCTTATTTGCGAAATGGAGATCTCTTTGCGCTCAGTCTCCGTCTGCTCCTACTTTCCTTGCTGGCGCAGGTCTTTATCGAGCAAGCTTGGATTGCGACAGCAGTGGTAGTTCTCTTTAACTACCTCTTGCTCTTCCAGTTGCTGGCCCTCTATCATGCCTTTGACTACCAGTATTTGACTCAACTCTTTCCACTGGACAAGGGGCAAAAGGAAAAAGGCTTGCAGGCGGTAGTCCGAGGATTGACCAGTTTTGTTTTACTTGTGGAATTAGTTGTCGGGTTGATTACCTTCCAAGAAAAACTAGCCCTTCTAGCCTTGCTGGGTGCAGGTTTGGTTTTACAAGTCTTGTATTTGCCTTATCAGGTAAAACGTCAGATGCAGGACTAACATTGCCTATATGACACTAAAAAAGAAGTTGAGTTCAGTTTGCCTCAACTTCTTTTATTTTCTACAAGATAATGGTTGGCCCGTAGAGGCTCAACTTGGTCTTGACTTGGTCAAAGTGGAAGCGGTCATAGGCCCGCCAAGCGGCGCGAGTTGGAGCATCTGGATCAAGAGCGCTGAGTCCCATGAGAAGACTGGAAGTCTGGTAAAATTTTTCCAGTTCAATCAAGACTCGATTATCCACTGTCTCAGCCTTGGCTAAAAAACCAAGAATAGAGTTTAATTGCTCCTGAAAGCGGACGTCGTCAGCGGTTGCCTGTTTGCATGCTTGGTAGGCTTTATTTAAGTCAGTAATCAAAGCCTGAGCTGTTTTGATGGGGTTTGTGTCTGTCATTTACGTGACCTCCTATATAATTTATGTTTTAAGGTAAGGGATTGTGTAAATCTCCTAGTGAGGCACCTATATTATTAGCAACATTGCCAACTATGTTGCCCCAATCAATGATACATTTACCATTATCAAGATTAGCTTTATTATATGAATATCCATTTCTACATAGTACATTATCGCTAATCATATGAAACGGAGAATACCATCCATATGGAATACTACCGCCATTTATATGAGAAAGTTCGATTGATGTTAATTGTTTTGTTTTATTTGACTTGGCCATAATTTTCTCCTTGTTATATTTACGTCAATTGCAATAGAGTATATTTATAGGGTGTTAATCATGGTGGATGTGAATAAATCATATGCACCCCTCCTTTTTTGATGATTTTTAAAGTTGTTGCAAACATAGTCTTTCTATAATCATAGTCTATCACTTTTATCTCCTTTTTCACCTTCAAATCTTTAATTGTCCTTGAAATGTCTTGAATTGCGCTGAGTGAATTTTATGATAAAATAGTTGTAACCTCATCATGATGTTTTAGAAAAATAATCCTTTTAGGAACTTTCAAAGACTGTTTAGGATTGGGTGTGCTTGTGTTAGATTTTTTCTGTTATTCTTTTCTTAGGAGGAGAATCCAATGAAACATATGATTATTCAGACACAGAAAACAGTTTATAAAGTAAACATCGACGATGTCTACTATATCCAAGCACATCCAACTAAAGCCCATACCGTACAGATTGTTACAGAAGAAGCTAGTTTTAATATGGTTCAAAATTTAAGTGATCTTGAGAACCAATATGGGGAAACCTTGATGAGATGTCATCGAAATTGTTTGGTCAATCTTGATAAAGTAAAATCGATTGATTTTCAAGAAAGAATCCTTTTTCTTGGAGAAGAAGGTCAATACGCTGTCAAGTATGCCAGACGTCGCTATAGAGAAATTCGTCAAAAATGGTTGAAAGAAGGAGAGTAAGAAGATGAGAATATTTGTTTTAGAAGATGATTTTTCCCAACAGACTAGGATTGAAACGACGATTGAGAAACTTTTGAAAGCACATCATATCATTCCTAGCTCTTTTGAGGTATTTGGCAAGCCGGACCAACTGCTGGCAGAGGTGCATGAGAAGGGGGGCCATCAGCTATTCTTTTTGGATATTGAGATTCGAAATGAGGAGATGAAGGGTCTAGAGGTGGCTAGAAAGATTCGGGATCGAGACCCCTATGCCCTGATTGTCTTTGTGACGACTCACTCAGAGTTTATGCCCCTGTCCTTTCGCTACCAAGTGTCTGCTCTGGACTATATTGATAAGGCCTTGTCAGCAGAGGAGTTTGAATCTCGGATCGAGACAGCCCTCCTCTATGCCAATAGTCAAGATAGTAAAAGTCTGGCGGAAGATTGCTTTTACTTTAAATCAAAATTTGCCCAATTTCAGTATCCTTTTAAAGAGGTTTACTATCTCGAAACGTCGCCCAGAGCCCATCGTGTTATTCTTTATACCAAGACAGACAGGCTGGAATTTACAGCGAGTTTAGAGGAGGTTTTTAAGCAGGAACCCCGTCTCTTGCAGTGCCATCGCTCTTTTCTCATCAATCCTGCAAATGTGGTGCATTTGGATAAGAAAGAAAAACTCCTTTTCTTTCCCAATGGTGGAAGTTGTCTGATCGCGCGTTATAAGGTCAGGGAAGTGTCTGAGGCTATTAATAACTTACACTGAACTAGGAGAGTTTATGAATATTGTTTGGATATTATTGCATACACTCATTACTAATGGGCTAGAAATTGTCATTTTCTTTAAGGTAGATGGAATTAATCTTACTTTCGAGAGGATTTTTAAAGCCTTTCTTTTGAAGATACTGTTGGCCTTTGTTTTTGTAATGATTGGCTATATGGTAGGAAATGTTTACCTATCTTATTTTATGGAACCCTTGTACGGCATATGCTTGTCTTTCTTATTGTTAAGAGGGCTTCCTAAAAAACTCCTTTTCTTTTATGGTCTCTTTCCAATGATATTGGTGAATCTCTTTTATAGAGGAGTCTCCTATTTTGTGCTTCCATTTTTGGGACAAGGGCAAGTATATGATGGCTACTCATTTACTGGGTTATGTATAATAATTTTCAATTTCTTCATTTCTCTAGCCTTTTTGAAATGGTTGGACTATGATTTTACTAGTTTGAGAAGGGAGATTCTCGATACAGGTTTTCAAAAGTCCCTGACTAAGATTAACTGGATAATGGGGGCTTACTATTTGGTGATACAAAGTCTGTCTTACTTTGAATATGAGCAAGGTATTCAATCAACGACTGTTCGCCATCTCATCCTAGTGTTCTACCTCCTATTTTTTATGGGGGTTATCAAGAAATTGGATACCTATTTGAAGGACAAACTCCATGATAGACTGAACCAAGAGCAGGCCTTGCGCTATAGAGATATGGAACGCTATAGTCGGCATATAGAGGAGCTTTACAAGGAAGTACGGAGTTTTCGCCATGACTACACCAACCTCTTGACTAGTTTACGTCTGGGTATTGAAGAGGAGGATATGGAGCAGATAAAAGAGGTCTACGGCTCCGTCTTAAAAGATTCCAGTCAGAAATTGCAGGACAATAAATATGACCTTGGGCGATTGTTGAATGTTCGGGACCGCGCCCTCAAAAGTCTCCTAGCAGGGAAATTTCTAAAAGCTAGAGAAAAGAACATTGTCTTTAATGTTGAAGTTCCTGAGGAGATTCAGGTTGAGGGGATGAGCCTACTTGATTTTCTAACCATTGTGTCTATCCTTTGTGATAATGCTATTGAAGCCAGTGCAGAGACTAGTCAACCTCATGTTTCAATTGCCTTTTTTAAAAATGGAGCACAGGAGACCTTTATCATTGAAAACTCCATCAAAAAAGAGAGCATAGATATTTCTGAAATCTTCTCCTTTGGAGCCAGTTCTAAAGGGGAGGATAGAGGAGTTGGTCTCTATACCGTTATGAAGCTTGTGGAAAGTTATCCCAATGCTAGTCTCAATACTACCTGTCAAGATCAAGTCTTTCGTCAGGTGCTTACTATGATACCTACAGAATGATGAAAAAAATAAGACCGAGAGTTCTTGTTACTCGGTCTTATTTTTTATAGTTGTATTGGATGATGAAGTCCTTTCGTATTGTTATGCTTAATTATATTAAGGCTGTATAAGATATCTTCCCACAGTCCTCCACCTGTAATTTGGTTGAGTTCGGTAGTTGTTAGTTCTTGAAATGAAGTTAGGTTTTGTTTCTTATCCATGTTATGATTCTCCTTTTTGATAAGATAATAAATAGTTATAGAGTGTTATCTGAAAATTAATCAGAATGGGTTAAAATTTTATCTTTGAAATAATCAAAATATGTTTTCTTTGCAGTTACACTAGTGACGCGACCTTGTAAGCCATATTGGATGAGTTTACTATCCTCATTAGATAGTTTTGCAAGAGCGGTTAATTTAAAGAGATTACCTTGCTCTGTTCTGGTAGGAGTTTGGTCAATTGTCTGAAGTTGACCGATAATGGTGGTGCCGTGATTTCCAATCTTCTCCAGTTTTAATCTTACAGTTTGTCCTTTATCTAGTAGAGGTAGATAGTCAGAAGATACGTAGTAAGTGATTAGTATTTCTCTTGTATCTGTGATGACAGGGAATATTTGAGCAATTTCTGTACCAGTTGGAATTCTATTTTTACCTTCAAATTCACTGTTTAAGTGAATGATACCTTTACTTGGGGCGGTTAAGGTATTGTTTTCTAAGCGCTGTGTCGCTTGATCTAGTTGTACTGTTAATTCTGTTAATTGATTCTCCACGGTTAGTTGTTGCTGTGAGGCTGTCTGTAAAAATTGAGTACGGAGTACTTCAATTTTGGTTGCTAAACTATTATCATAAGTTGCGACGCTTCCGATACCAGCTTGCTGAATTTTGAGGCTTGCGATAGATGATTCAAGACC
Source organism: Streptococcus sp. 3874 (assembly GCF_013276425.1). NCBI lineage: Bacteria > Bacillati > Bacillota > Bacilli > Lactobacillales > Streptococcaceae > Streptococcus > Streptococcus sp. 3874. Next base: position 7,002 of record NZ_VMLA01000102.1, read on the forward strand.
TGCAATACTTTGATTAATTTGAGATAAAAATGGCTCCTCTGCAGTTCCTTGTGTTTGTCCTTGTGAGGCTACAAGATAACGATTCAAAATTGACTGGTGCGGATTGCCAGTTGGTAAGCGTGCTCTGTTATTTATGATAGCATCTCTCAACTCTTGATATTCTCCAATTTGTTGTTGAACTTTTGTAATTTCTTGTTCGATGGCTGATGAACTGCTATTGGCAAGATTAGCTTGATTTGAAACTTCGGTGTTAGTCTTTGTGATACCCAGTTCAATATCATGGGATTGTTTAGTAAAATTCCTAAAGGTATTATGGTAGCCAAATTCATCCTCGCCAGAAAAAAGATCAGTCGCTTTTTCTAAGCTTTGTTTCAAAATTCCAAGTCCTTCTTTTTGCTTCTCAAGTCTTTGTAATTGAGTTTTTAAGGCAGTTTTCTGACTTTCTTCCATTGTTTCAGAGTATTTGATGAGTAAGTCACATTTTTCAACTACTTGATTTGCCACTAAATGATTAGCTAGGATAGGATTATCACTTGTTGACTGAATAGATGCAATGACACTTGTAGGGGCGATTTCTCCTTGGGAAGTAACAGTAATTTCTTTTGTGGCAACAAGGGAGAAAATCAAGATGAAAGTAAATAGTAATGAAAGAGGTATAATTAACATTGTCGCATAGTTATGGTAACGTCTCTGATAAAACTCGACGCTTCTAAAAAGATTAGGATTCATGACATTCTCCTTATTTATTGAATAGATGATGGTAGAAGCCTTGCGCCTGCATTAACTCTTGGTGACTACCCACTTCAATGATTTTCCCTTGGTCAAGAACAATGACACGGTTAGTCCGTTCGGCTATACTGAGACGATGGGCTACAAAGAGAATGGTTTTATCAGTTAGGGACATAAGATTATCTATAACTTTTTTCTCAGTCAAGACATCAAGACCGCTAGTAGCTTCATCTAGTATTAAAACAGGAGCTTTAGTTAAAAGAGCACGAGCGAGAGCGATTCGTTGCTTTTGTCCTCCTGATAGACCAGCTCCATCAGAGAGCTGAGTTTGATAGCCCATAGGCATTCTTTCAATGTCTTGACGGATTTCAGCTAATTCACAAGCTCTTAGAATATCTTCTTGACTAATCATATGATTACCGCCCAAGGTTAAATTTTCCAAAATAGAGCCATTAAATATATAGGCTTGTTGTGGTAGGTAATTGATATGACGGCGCAAGACTTTTTTATCAATGTTTTTAATATCCTGATGATTGATGGAAATATGTCCTTTGTAGGGTTCAAAGAAATTGACAATCATTTTGGCTAAAGTTGTTTTACCAGAACCACTGACTCCAACTAGGCTAACCTTATCTCCTTGTTTAATCGTGAGATTAATATCTGTTAAGGTATCTCGTCCAAAACCATACTTATAAGAAAGGTCATCAAATTCAATATCGCCCATCAAAAAATGTGAATGAACAGGATTTTCTTGAACTTGAAATTCAGATTCGACTAAATAGACCTCGTTCAAGCGGTTATTAGCGACCTTCGCAGATTGGAGTTTGGTTTGGAGGTTGATAATATTTTCCATAGGAGTTGTAAAGTAAGAAAGAAGTGTGTTAAAGGTAATCAACTGACCGATAGAAATTTTACTCGACATGACTAATTGAGCGCCAAACCATAGGATAAGGATATTCAGAACTAATTTTGTTCCCTGCTTTAAACTCGTTTGTAAAATAGAATATTTACTGAGCTTAAAGGATTTTTCTAAATAATCTACAAATTCGCTGTCTATATTTTGATAGCGATTTTCTTCACTCGTGAGCGACTTTATAGTTTCAATCCCGTTGATATCTTCAATGATGGCAGAGCTAACCATAGAATTACTTTGCATGACATCATGGTTCATTTTTTCGAAAGGCTTCATAAAAGAAAAGATGATGAACATGTATATAGGAATAGAAATAAGAGAAAGAAGGAAGAGATTAGGGTTTTGTGCCAGTAAGACGCCTCCTACAAGAATCAGAATAGAAACATCCAGAAAAAGAGATAGAATGGTAGAAGCCAAGGCATCTATAATAGAGTTAGCATCTGTGAACCGTGAAATGATTTCTCCTGTACGACGTGTCGCAAAGAAAGACATAGGAAGTTCAAAAATATGGCGAATATAGGATAAAATCACATCAATGCTTAATCTCTGACTCAGAACGGTTAGGAGATAATCTCTGGAGAAACCCATGACTTGTTGGAGGATATAGGTGATAACCAGACCAACTGAGATGATTCCTAAAGTTGATTTCATCTGATTTGGGATGTATTCATCCAAGATTCCTTGGAGATAATAAGAACCACCGATATTGATAATCGTGACCAATAAGCTTGAGAGAACAATGTAAGCAATGAGAGATTTTTGTTTGAAAATCAGAGGAAGGAAGCTTAGTAGACCATTCTTTTTATCTTTATGGGGTTGATAGCTGGGTTTGGGAGCTAGAAAAATAGCTACTCCAGTCCATTCAGAGAAAAAGCGTTCTTTTGACATTTTAGTGATTTTTACAGAAGGGTCAGGATCACCAATAATCAGATAGTCTTTCTTTGTTTGATAGACAACATAGTAATGTTGGAGTTTTCCTTCTTTGTTAACGTGAACGATAAATGGATAGGGGACATCACTCATGTCAAAGAGCGTTTTATCTGCTTGAACAGGTCTTGTTTCAAAGCCCATTTCATCAGCGGCTTTTACAATGCCAAGAGCAGTCGTTCCTTCTTTATTGGTCTTTGCAAGTTCTCTCAAGTGAGCTAGAGAAAAATCTGAACCATAGAATTTAGCAATCGAGGCTAAGGCAGCAACACCGCAGTCTCTCGCATCTATTTGAGGAACAAATGTACGTTTATAAGAAGTCATTGGCAATTCCTTTCATATAGTGGATAGGTCTATTATGCCATAAAAATAAGTTCATATTTTATGAAATCTTGAATAGTCATTGAAACTTCCTGAATGGTAAAAAAGTGATTAGAAATTATCTTTTAAAAAAATTTTAGAGGTGGTTTTAAATAAAAAAGCTAATTTAAGACGTTTCGATGACAATTCAAGATTTGGATGAAAAATTTTAAAAAACAATGATATACTAAACTTGTCAAAGTTGCAACAAGACAAAAATTAAAAATAAAAAAGGAGTATTTGTCATGAATACAAAAATGATGTCACAATTTTCTGTTATGGATAATGAAATGCTTGCTCGTGTTGAAGGTGGAGATAAAGTAGGGGCTGGAGAAGTTGTTCAAGCATTAGGAATTTGTACAATAGGAGGTGCAGCTCTGGGGAGTGTTATCCCAGTTGTGGGAACTCTTGCCGGCGGGATTTTAGGAGCACAGTTTTGTACAGCGGCTTGGGGAGCTTTTAGAGCAAGTTAAACTTTTAGAGATATAGTAGATTGAGAATAGTAGTAAAAGGAGGTGATTTATATGAAATACAGATTATTTCTTATTATTTTCTTGAGTAGTGTTTTGGATATTCTTTTAGGTACATTTTTGAAAATCTCGAATGTATCGATTGGATGGCTTGTTCTCTACAGTGGCTTATTTGAAGCAGGAGTTTTCCTTCTTGCTAATAAAGGTTTGGCGGTAAAAATTAAGGAAGCAGACATTCAAAATCGCTTTAAATTTATTTTTGGAAAAACGCTATGGTTTCAAATTCTTTTGCTCATCTTTTTGATGGTCAAACTGTATCTTGGTTTGGAGGCGAGGCTAATCTTATTCTATGGAAATATTTTCATTGTCTTTAATGCTTTAGTTTATCTTTTGTCTACTAGCCAAATTAATTTAACAAAGAAAGTGTGAAAAGAATGGAACAATCAGTAAATAATTTCATCATTTTACCTGATGAAAAACTAACAACGATAACAGCTGGAGATAAACAACTTGCAGACAGATTTTTAAGTGGAGTAGGTGGTGCGGTTGAGGGGATTTCGCTTTGTGCGCAGACAATCCCTTTCCCAACCCCGCAGATTTATTTAATTTGTGCAGCTGGTGGGGCGGCAGTTTCAGTTTTATGGCCACATTAGAGAAACCTGATTATGCATATATAACACAAAAAAGCATCCAGAATCGGTATGAAACCAAGGATTCTAGATGCTTTTCTCTTTTCACCCATTGGGTGCTGTTTTTACTGGAAAAAAGGGAGTTTCTCCTTTATGATATAAGTTCAAAAAATAAAAACAAAAGGACACTCCAATGCTCAGTATATCAAATAAGTCTATGAAAAACAATACTTTATCACACTTTTCTTTCGATGGTGGAAATCTGATCAATCAAGCTGGTTCTCTGCTTTTCAAATAACTCTTCACAAAGTTGAATCTAAAAGAAATCATGTCAAAACACCTTGTGACCGATGATAAGCGACGCTATTATCACTATTCGAATATCGATATTGTCATCCAATTTCTTTTAGTGATTATTAACCTGGCTTCTATTTTGGTCACTGTTTACCTCACTAGGAAAATGAGAGTTTGAAGATGATGATTTGGTTAGTCCTAGAACCAATCAACTTATGTATATCGGCTTGACAGGTTTTATGTCTATTATCTATTTGTATAGAGGTATCACAGTAGCAGAATCCTATCAACAACTAATCGCTTATATTGGCGCTATTCTCTGCTCAACCATCATGCTTCTGCTCATTTGGGGTTTGAAGTATTATAAAAAGTAGAGCTTAATAAAGTATAAAGGGGTAAGTGTTTTCGCAATACTTACCCTTTTATAATGAAGTTTTTGCAATTCAAGATGTTTCGATGACCATTTAAGATTTATATGAATTTGTAATCTTAAATAAGGTAAGATAAAGATAACAAATGTAAATGAGTATTCTTATGAAGAATCAAAAGATAAAATCGCTATTACTTGTACCACTTGTATTTGCATCTATTACTGCAGGTCTTGTATATGCAGAAGAACAGCCTACTTCTTCCTCTATTCAGGCTAATGATAGTTCTGTTGTGGCACCAGATTTGCCATCGGCTAAGGAAAAGGTGGAGCATAAACCTTCCGTTGTAACTCCCGAAGAGTATGAACAGAATGTTGCGGAGTTTAAAAAGATAGATATTGAAGCCGTTCGTCAATCTTTTACAGAGGATCAATTGGAACATACTATATATTTTGGTAGAAAAACTTGTTCTCATTGTCGTCAATTTTCTCCTGAATTGAAAGAATTTAATAACTTAATTGAAATGAAGTTAGAATATTATGATTTGGATGGAAAAGATTTTGACGGGGAAGCGAGAGAGTTTCTATTTAAAAAAGTCGGTATTCCAGGAACACCAGCAATTTTGTATTTAAGAAATGGACATCCGATATCTGGATGGGTTGGTGGCGAAGCAACTGCACAACAGGTGTATGATTATATGTACTCGAGAAACTCACCTAAGCAATCGGAAACAGTAGCATCTTCTGAGGATACAGTAACAGAAAGTGTTCGTGATGAGAAAACCAGAAATGACAGCATGAGTATTAGTGATAAAGTTGTAAGCGACAGCAAAGGTATGAGTGATGAAAAAAGAACCGAAATGAAAATATCCAATGATAACCCCAATTCTAATAGTGAAAATAGTGGGAAAGTGGAGAGTACAAACTCAACTTCTGAAGCTAAAACTACTCAATCTGACAATTTAGCAATGTTAGACAATAAGAATCAATTGGAAACTCCCAAACCTATTTTTGATGTTGCTCAAGAAAATAAAACTCCTTCAACTGATGTTAAGGGGACTGATTATGTAAGCAAATCTATTACTTCGAATGAAAAATTATTACCGAAAACAGGAGAGGAAGAAAGTTATCAACTGCTTCGGATGGCTATCGCATTTTTTATAACTTCTGTAATGATTAAAGTGAAACAAAAAAATTCACAAATAAAAATAGTGGTAAACAGGTGAAATGATACTATTTGTTTGTAATAACATATAGCTAGAATTTGCCTATAGACAAGAGTGAGAAAATAGGTGTATTTAGTTTATATATAAAAGATTATAACTGTATATGAAATGAATGGTAAATAGTTAGTATTAGCTGAAGTAGAAAATCGAAAATGAAAGGAAAATTATCATGAGTAAGAATAGTAGAACAGAAAAAGCTAGAGTAACAGAAGGTGCAGATTTTGGAGCATATTTTTTAATTTTAGCAGTTGTAGCCGTCGGGGCGCTTGCTTATTTTTCAGAAGATTTTGGGCCAAGGTGGGCAAAAGTTATAGAAATAGTCGGAGCGCCGTTTTCTTTAGGTTTAGGTTTTTTTGCTTTTGATAAAGGTTTTGAAATGCTGAACGATTATAAAGAAAATAAAAGAAAAGAAGACGAAGAGGAAGAAAAAAACAACAATCAGAACTAAAAAATGTAAAATAAAGGGGTAAAAAATGGCAAGGAAAAAGAAGTTGCTTGGAGAAGAGTTTGGGAAGATGGTGTTGTCAAGGATGATAGCGACCTATGAAAAAGCAATCAACGCTGAAAAATAACATTTTCAGATGAAAAGATGGAGGAGCTAGACAACATACTATCTAATGGAATGGGGTTGCTTGATGGAGTACAAGCAACGGTATTCTAACAGGACGAAAATAAAAAAAGGCATTCCTCGTGAATACAAAAACAATGTTTCAATTTTCAGAAGCTAACAGTTAAAGTTTGTTTTTGTCCAGTTTGACTTTTACCATAGTATGTGAGGTATATTAAATGAATAAGAAATCCTATTTTATCATCTGTTCTACGTTGATCATAGCATCGAATCTTCTCATGATTTCCGTAGTGAACAAGGGAGAAGAAACGGGGAGCAACCTGTTTGTGATTGCTATAGCCTGTGTTATGTTGCCATCCTTTTTATATGCGGTTGAGAACCGAATGGCTTCTTTAATTCGGACAGGGTCAGTAGCTTTACTCTTATTGACAGTATTGTCTTTAGTCCGTCTTATCAAGAGAATAGGGAGTACGCCTGAAATTCTCAACATTATCATTACCCTCTTGGTTTTGGCAAGTGGGACAGCCTGTATCCTGGTTGCGATTATGAGAATATATGAGAACAGACGGAAGTGAGGGTGCATAGTTTTCTATTTTGTATTTTCATATTGTCAAGTTCCCTTAGGGCAAGTATGTTTTTCATGCTTGCTTTTTAAATTTTTTACAATTCAAGATGTTTTGATGACCATTCGTGATTTGGATGGAAAATTTTAAAAAATAGTAGTATACTAACCTTATTAAGGTTGCAATAGGACAAAAATTAAACATAAAAAAGGAGATATTCGTCATGGATACAAAAATGATGTCACAATTTGCAGTTATGGATAATGAAATGCTTGCTCGTATAGAGGGTGGGGATGTATCTGATATTTATAGAGGGTACGCTAATCAGGTAAGTCCATTCGGTTCTTACCCTCCTATATTAAAAAATTCAGGTCCTTTTCCAGTAAGTGGTTACTGCCCGCGCGGTTATCATGACCGTGGTTATATAGGAGCAGGTTTTCATTTATGTGGAATATAGGCTGAAATACAAGAAATGAGGAAGAATTTCTATGAAAAAGTATCAGTTTGTCTTCAAAATAAGTGCAGTCTTGTCTTACCTATTTTTCGTATTTGGTCTTTCTCAGATGACGCTTATTGTTCAAAATTATTGGCAATTTTCTTCCCAGATTGGCAATTTCGTCTGGATTCAAAATCTCTTGAGTCTGCTATTTAGTGGGGTCATGATTTGGATTCTGGTTAAGACAGGGCACGGCTATCTTTTTCGCATTCCGAGAAAAAAATGGCTTTGGTATTCGATTTTGACAGTATTAGTGCTAGTGCTCCAGATCTCTTTTAACGTTCAGACAGCTAAACATGTTCAGTCAACTGCTGAAGGTTGGGCTGTATTGATCGGTTATAGTGGGACCAACTTTGCCGAGCTGGGTATCTATATAACTTTATTCTTTCTGACTCCACTTATGGAAGAGCTGATCTATAGAGGATTACTGCAACACGTCTTTTTTAAGCATTCGAGATTTGGCCTTGATTTGCTTCTTCCGTCAATTTTATTTGCTCTTCCTCATTTTTCAAGCCTGCCTAGTCTGTTAGATATTTTCATCTTTGCAACATCTGGCATCATCTTTGCTAGTTTGACCCGCTATACCAAGAGCATTTATCCTTCCTATGCGGTGCATGTGATCAATAATATTTTCGCAACATTACCATTTTTGCTCACTTTTCTACATAGGGTCTTGGGGTAAAAAAACAAAAGGCTTGCTTTTCAGCCATAGAGGAGGTTATCATGTATAAACACTTATTTTTCCTAGATTCAAAAACCTTAGACTGGTTGACACCTTATATTCTGGTCTTGGCTTCTGACACCATTGCCTTTAATGTTTTTGTGCTAACCTTTGTATCTGTTGTGGTCTTTTATTTCCTGAATCCCATGCTATCTTTAATGGCTATCTTCTTAGGGGCTAGTTATGTGGTTGGATTTTGGTTGCTAAAATGGTTTGTTTTGGAAAGGTTAGAGCTAAAGGATGACGCGTAGGAAGTCTGTTTGGTGAGGAGGATAATTTTATGGAGTTTTTTGATAAATTTCATGCCTTGTGCTTTGGATTTTTAGTACTAATAATCGTCATTACAGTTCCTTATACGATTAACCATGGGGATTTTTTTCAAAATGAATCTGAATTGATTATTGTAAGTCTTCTAGTAACCTCGCTGAGTGTTGTTTATGCTAGACAGTTTGAAATGATTTCTTTTGGGATGTTAAGCAAGAAAGAACTTTTGCTTTTCATTGCAATCTTTCTTCTAAGCGTTCTTGAGACGCTAGTTTATATTCATTTCTTCGCTGTTTCTTCTGGCGCAGGAGTTCAACACTTGGCGGAAGTCAGCAGAGGAATTTCCCTGTCTTTGATTTTGACTTCCACAGTTTTTGGCCCCATCCAGGAGGAACTCATTTTCAGAGGACTTCTTCAAGGTGCGGTTTTTGACAACTCTTGGTTAGGGCTTGTGCTAACTTCCTCTCTCTTTTCTTTTATGCATGGTCCTTCTAATGTCCCTTCGTTTATTTTTTATCTACTTGGGGGCTTGTTACTGGGATTTGCTTATAAAAAGAGCCAAAACCTATGGGTTTCTACTCTAGTTCACATGTTTTACAATGCTTGGCCACTCTTATATTATTTATAAAAATCATGAAAGGTAAGCAGAAGACGGTGCTTGCCTTTTTCTTTCTATAATGATACCCAAGCCAATCCAGAGGCTTTTCTTTGAGAATCGGGTGTGGAGCGGTTGACGAATAGGCCAAAAACTAGTAGAATAGTAAGGAAACTTTATACGGAGGAAAGAAATGGATTTGGGTGATAATGAGCTAACACTGACTCCCATACCTGGGAAAAGTGGCAAGGCTTATATGGGTAGCTATCCTGATGGGAAGCGCATCTTTGTAAAAATGAACACCTCTCCAATCCTACCTGGTCTAGCTAGAGAACAAATTGCTCCACAATTATTATGGAGTCGCCGTTTGGCAGATGGGCGTGATATGTGTGCTCAAGAATGGTTGACAGGCAAGATATTGACCCCCTATGATATGAATCGTAAACAAATCGTCAATATTTTAACCCGCCTTCATCGCTCACGTCCTTTGATGACACAGTTGAGTCGTTTGGGCTATGCCATGGAAACACCTGTAGATTTACTACAGTCTTGGCAGGAAACGGCTCCAGATGCTTTGCGTAAAAATCATTTTATCAGTGAAGTGATGGCTGATTTACGTCAGACTATTCCAGGATTTAGAGAGGACTATGCGACCATTGTCCATGGAGATGTACGACATAGTAATTGGATTGAGACAGATAGTGGCTTGATTTATTTGGTAGATTGGGATTCGGTTCGCTTGACCGACCGCATGTTTGATGTGGCCCATATGCTCTGCCATTATATTCCAGAACATCAGTGGAAGGAATGGTTGACCTACTACGGTTACAAGTATAATCAAACGGTATTAAGTAAATTGTATTGGTACGGTCAATTGTCTTATTTGAGCCAGATTTCCAAGTATTATATGAACCAAGATTTAGAAAATGTTAATCGGGAGATTCATGGCTTGCGTCACTTCCGAGACAAGTATGGAAAGAGAAGATGAGAGTTAGAAATCGTAAAGGGGCGACAGAATTACTAGAGGCAAATCCCCAGTATGTGGTCCTCAATCCCTTGGAAGCCAAGGGGAAATGGCGGGACTTGTTTGGCAATGACAATCCCATTCATGTGGAAGTTGGAAGTGGGAAGGGTGCCTTTGTTTCAGGTATGGCAAAGCAGAACCCTGACATCAACTATATCGGGATTGATATTCAAAAGTCTGTTTTAAGCTATGCTTTAGACAAGGTTCTTGAAGTTGGAGTGCCTAACATCAAGCTCTTGTGGGTAGATGGTTCTGACTTGACTGACTACTTTGAAGACGGTGAGATTGATCGCTTGTATCTGAACTTTTCAGATCCATGGCCGAAAAAACGCCATGAAAAGCGTCGTTTGACCTACAAGACCTTCTTGGATACCTTCAAACGTATCTTGCCTGAAAATGGAGAAATTCATTTCAAGACGGATAACCGTGGCTTGTTTGAGTACAGTTTAGTGAGCTTTTCTCAGTATGGCATGAAGCTCAATGGTGTCTGGCTAGACTTACATGCCAGTGATTTTGAAGGCAATGTCATGACAGAATACGAGCAAAAATTCTCCAATAAGGGGCAAGTTATCTACCGAGTTGAGGTAGAATTTTAAGAAATAGCCTGAAATCAGGCTGTATAAGTGCTTTTGCTTTACATAAGTTAGCAAATGTGATATACTAAGAGTAAGAATATGAAAAGTGAGGCGGGGAAATATCTTCGCCTCTTGCTTATGAGGAGGTGGACGCAATCGCAACAATCGTAGAATTAGTCAGAGAAGTTGTAGAACCTGTCATAGAAGCTCCTTTCGAGCTCGTGGATATCGAGTATGGAAAGATTGGCAGTGACATGATTCTCAGTATTTTTGTAGATAAACCTGAAGGAATTACCTTGAACGACACGGCAGACTTGACAGAAATGATCAGTCCTGTCCTAGATACCATCAAGCCAGATCCCTTCCCAGAACAATATTTCCTAGAAATCACCAGTCCAGGTTTGGAACGTCCTTTAAAAACCAAGGATGCCGTTGCTGGAGCAGTTGGGGAATACATCCATGTCGGGCTCTACCAAGCCATCGATAAGCAAAAGGTCTTTGAAGGAACCTTGTTGGCCTTCGAAGAGGACGAGTTGACTATGGAATATATGGACAAGACGCGTAAGAAAACCGTCCAAATTCCATACAGTTTAGTATCAAAAGCACGTTTAGCAGTTAAATTATAGAAAAAGAAAGGATAGCTTTTGAGTATTCAAAAGTGAAGAAAACATGAGTAAAGAAATGCTAGAGGCCTTCCGCATTTTGGAAGAAGACAAGGGAATCAAAAAAGAAGACATCATCGACGCAGTAGTAGAGTCGCTTCGTTCCGCTTATCGCAGACGCTATGGTCAGTCAGACAGCGTAGCTATTGACTTCAACGAAAAAACAGGTGACTTTACAGTTTATACTGTCCGTGAAGTTGTTGATGAAGTATTTGATAGCCGTTTGGAAATCAGCTTGAAAGATGCTCTTGCCATTAATTCAGCTTATGAACTTGGAGACAAAATCAAGTTTGAAGAAGCACCAGCTGAGTTTGGTCGTGTAGCAGCCCAATCTGCCAAACAAACCATCATGGAAAAAATGCGCAAGCAAACACGTGCCATCACTTACAATACTTACAAAGAACATGAGCAAGAAATCATGTCTGGTACAGTAGAACGCTTTGACAACCGCTTTATCTATGTCAACCTTGGTAGCATCGAAGCCCAATTGTCAAAACAAGACCAAATTCCTGGAGAAGTTTTTGCTTCTCATGATCGTATCGAAGTTTATGTTTACAAGGTTGAAGACAACCCTCGTGGTGTGAACGTCTTTGTTAGCCGTAGCCATCCAGAAATGATCAAACGTTTGATGGAGCAAGAAATTCCAGAAGTTTATGATGGAACTGTTGAAATCATGAGCGTGGCTCGTGAAGCAGGTGACCGTACGAAGGTTGCTGTTCGTAGCCACAATCCAAACGTGGATGCTATCGGTACAATCGTTGGACGTGGTGGTGCTAATATCAAGAAGATTACTAGCAAATTCCACCCAGCTCGTTACGATGCTAAAAATGACCGCATGGTACCAATCGAAGAAAATATCGATGTTATCGAGTGGGTAGCAGATCCAGCTGAATTTATCTACAATGCCATCGCTCCTGCTGAGGTTGACCAAGTTATCTTTGATGAAAACGACAGCAAACGTGCCTTGGTGGTTGTTCCAGATAACAAGCTTTCTCTTGCCATTGGTCGTCGTGGACAAAACGTGCGCTTGGCGGCTCACTTGACTGGTTACCGTATCGATATCAAGTCTGCTAGCGAATTTGAAGCCATGGAAGACGCTGCTTCAGTAGAGTTGGAAGTAGAAAACGATACTGTAGAAGAATAAAAGCTGCTAGAGGAGGGAAAGATGAAAACAAGAAAAATCCCTTTGCGCAAGTCTGTTGTGTCTAACGAAGTGATTGATAAGCGTGATTTGCTCCGCATTGTCAAGAACAAGGAAGGACAAGTCTTTATTGATCCTACGGGCAAGGCCAATGGCCGCGGCGCTTATATCAAACTAGACAATGCAGAAGCCCTAGAGGCGAAAAAGAAGAAGGTCTTTAACCGCAGCTTTAGCATGGAAGTGGAAGAAAGCTTTTATGACGAGTTGATCGCTTATGTGGATCACAAAGTGAAAAGAAGAGAGTTAGGACTTGAATAAGCAAAAGATAAGTAATCTCTTGGGACTTGCTCAGCGAGCAGGGCGGATTATATCGGGTGAAGAATTGGTGGTCAAGGCCATTCAAGACGGCAAGGCCAAGTTGGTCTTTCTAGCCCATGATGCTGGACCCAATCTGACCAAGAAGATTCAAGATAAAAGTCATTATTATCAAGTAGAAATTGTAACCGTGTTTTCAACACTGGAATTAAGCATAGCAGTCGGAAAATCGAGAAAGGTTTTGGCTGTAACAGATGCTGGATTTACAAAGAAAATGAGGTCTCTTATGGAATAGAAGAGGAGGACATGATTTGTCTAAGAAAAGATTGTACGAAATCGCAAAAGAACTTGGAAAAGAAAGTAAAGAAGTTGTAGCGCGTGCAAAAGAGTTGGGCTTGGATGTGAAAAGCCACTCATCAAGTGTGGAAGAAGCTGTCGCTGCAAAAATCGCTGCCAGCTTTAAGTCTGCAGCTGCTCCGAAAGAAGAAGCAAAACCTGCAGCACCAAAAGTAAGTGCAGAAAAGAAAGCCGAAAAATCTGAGCCAGCTAAACCAGCTGTAGCTAAGGAAGAGGCAAAACCGACTGAGCCAGTTGCTCCGAAAACAGAAAAAGTAGCAGCGAAACCGCAAAGTCGTAATTTCAAGGCTGAGCGTGAAGCCCGTGCTAAAGAGCAGGCAGAACGACGCAAGCAAAATAAGGGCAATAACCGTGACCAACAACAAAACGGAAACCGTCAGAAAAACGACGGCCGTAATGGTGGAAAACAAGGTCAAAGCAACCGCGACAATCGTCGCTTTAATGACCAAGCTAAGAAGCAGCAAGGTCAGCAAAAACGTAGAAATGAGCGCCGTCAGCAAGAGGATAAACGTTCAAATCAAGCGGCTCCACGTATTGACTTTAAAGCCCGTGCAGCAGCCCTAAAAGCAGAGCAAAATGCAGAGTACGCTCGTTCAAGTGAGGAACGCTTCAAGCAGTATCAGGCTGCTAAAGAAGCCTTGGCTCAAGCTAACAAACGCAAGGAACTAGAGGAAATCTTTGAAGAAGCGGCTAAGTTAGCTGAACAAGCACAGCAAGTTCAAGCAGTGGTTGAAGTCGTCCCTGAGAAAAAAGAACCTGCAGTGGATACACGTCGTAAAAAACAAGCTCGACCAGACAAAAATCGTGACGATTATGATCACGAAGAAGATGGTCCTAGAAAACAACAAAAGAATCGAAGTAGTCAAAATCAAGTGAGAAATCAAAAGAATAGTAACTGGAATAACAACAAGAAGAACAAAAAAGGCAATAACAAGAACAATCGTAATCAGACTCCAAAACCTGTTACAGAGCGTAAATTCCATGAATTGCCAACAGAATTTGAATATACAGATGGTATGACCGTTGCGGAAATCGCAAAACGTATCAAACGTGAACCAGCTGAAATTGTTAAGAAACTTTTCATGATGGGTGTCATGGCCACACAAAACCAATCCTTGGATGGGGAAACAATTGAACTCCTCATGGTGGATTACGGTATCGAAGCAAAACAAAAGGTTGAAGTGGATAATGCTGACATCGAACGTTTCTTTGTCGAAGATGGTTATCTCAATGAAGATGAATTGGTTGAGCGTCCACCAGTTGTAACTATCATGGGACACGTTGACCATGGTAAAACAACTCTCCTAGATACCCTTCGTAACTCTCGTGTTGCGACAGGTGAAGCAGGTGGTATCACTCAGCATATCGGTGCCTACCAAATTGTGGAAAATGGTAAGAAGATTACCTTCCTTGATACACCAGGACACGCGGCCTTTACATCTATGCGTGCGCGTGGTGCTTCTGTTACCGATATTACGATCTTGGTCGTAGCGGCAGATGACGGGGTTATGCCTCAGACTATCGAAGCCATCAACCACTCAAAAGCGGCCAACGTTCCAATCATCGTAGCCATCAACAAGATTGATAAACCAGGTGCTAACCCAGAACGCGTTATCGGTGAATTGGCAGAGCATGGAGTTATGTCAACTGCTTGGGGTGGAGATTCTGAATTTGTTGAAATCTCAGCTAAATTCAACCAAAATATCGAAGAATTGTTGGAAACAGTCCTTCTTGTAGCTGAAATCCAAGAACTCAAGGCAGACCCAACAGTGCGTGCAATCGGTACGGTTATCGAAGCGCGCTTGGATAAAGGAAAAGGTGCGGTCGCAACCCTTCTTGTACAACAAGGTACCTTGAATGTTCAAGACCCAATCGTTGTCGGAAATACCTTCGGTCGTGTCCGTGCTATGACCAACGACCTTGGTCGTCGTGTTAAAGTTGCTGGACCATCAACACCAGTCTCTATCACAGGTTTGAACGAAGCACCGATGGCGGGTGACCACTTTGCCGTTTACGAGGATGAAAAATCTGCGCGTGCAGCAGGTGAAGAGCGTGCCAAACGTGCCCTCATGAAACAACGTCAAGCTACCCAACGTGTTAGCCTTGAAAACCTCTTTGATACCCTTAAAGCTGGGGAACTCAAATCTGTTAATGTTATCATCAAGGCCGATGTACAAGGTTCTGTTGAAGCCCTTTCTGCATCACTTCAGAAAATCGATGTGGAAGGTGTCAAAGTGACTATAGTCCACTCAGCGGTCGGTGCTATCAACGAATCAGATGTGACCCTTGCCGAAGCTTCAAATGCCTTTATCGTTGGTTTCAACGTACGCCCTACACCACAAGCTCGTCAACAAGCAGAAGTTGACGATGTGGAAATCCGTCTTCACAGCATTATCTACAAGGTTATCGAAGAGATGGAAGAAGCTATGAAAGGGATGCTTGATCCAGAATTTGAAGAAAAAGTTATTGGTGAAGCGGTTATCCGTGAAACCTTCAAGGTGTCTAAAGTCGGAACTATCGGTGGATTTATGGTTATCAACGGTAAGGTTGCCCGTGACTCTAAAGTCCGTGTTATCCGTGATGGTGTCGTTATCTATGATGGCGAACTCGCAAGCTTGAAACACTACAAAGACGACGTGAAAGAAGTGACAAACGGTCGTGAAGGTGGATTGATGATCGACGGCTACAATGATATTAAGATGGATGATGTGATTGAGGCCTATGTCATGGAAGAAATCAAGAGATAAGATTTTTTGCTCCTTTCTTAGGTGGTGAGGGACGCAAGCAAACCGATGGTTTCATTGCTTATTTTTGAGCCTAGGGTCTCAAAAATCCCCTGTGATGGGACTGATAAATCAGTTCCATCACTTTCATCACGGCGAAAGAAGCGGATGAGCTCAAATTGAACTTTGTTTCAATTTGAAATGAAAATCAATAAGTTTAAAAATAGCTAGGTCTGCTGGCCTAGCTTTTGGTTCAAAGTAGAGAAAGGAATATCATGGCAAATCATTTCCGTACAGATCGTGTGGGCATGGAAATCAAGCGTGAAGTCAATGAGATTTTGCAAAAGAAAGTCCGTGATCCACGTGTCCAAGGTGTGACCATCACAGATGTTCAGATGCTGGGTGACTTGTCTGTTGCCAAGGTTTATTACACCATTTTGAGTAACCTTGCTTCGGATAACCAAAAAGCCCAAATCGGGCTTGAAAAAGCAACTGGTACCATCAAACGTGAACTTGGTCGCAATTTGAAATTGTACAAAATCCCAGATTTGACCTTCGTCAAAGACGAGTCCATCGAGTATGGAAACAAGATTGACGAGATGCTACGCAATCTGGATAAGAACTAAAGAAGAGGGGTTGCCCCTCTTTTTTGGTGGAGGAAAATAGGTTGAATTTGAAATGGAAAAATATTCTTTTAAAATATATTGAAACTAGAATAGTACGCCTCTACTTCTAAAACATTGTTAGAAAT
>NZ_VMLA01000103.1:0-30049 GCF_013276425.1 Streptococcus sp. 3874
GATTTTTCAATATACTTCGCTATTGGACGGTTACGGTGCAACCAAGACACTTCCGAGTAACACCGAACCAACAATACATTTTATTTTCCGAATGGAAAATTTATCTTTTTTAATAATGACAATTCTAATTCTCTACATTCACTTTTTATTTCCTAATAGTAAACACTATTTTTTATTCTCAAAAATTGAACTTCTAAAATCATCGGTTTGGTCAAGATAGGCTTTAAAGATTGCTCTCTTCAACTTATGAACCGCACTATCATATTCTGGATTATAGTTATACCAAGAATAACGATTATCTTCTGCATCCTTACGAACAGCTTCATCCATTAATTTCTGTAATTCAGTCACGCTATTGATAGTTTTTGTTTCGCGAATATACCAAGGAATTGATGGATCCTTAAATGACACTGTATTTAATTGTCCAAACTTATCTTGGCGTTCTTTGTACATAGCTTTCTTGAATTCTGTCCAAGTTTTATATTGACCGTTAAATACCTTTTTCAAAACCAAGTCATCTGTCACCAATCCGCGTTCTTTACCATAAATAGTTATCTTTTTACCATTTTGTTTGGCTTCTTCTTCGTATTGGTTTGAGATATATGGTACCATACCATCTTTAAAGCCTTTAGCAGCTAGTAGTTCATAGGCTATACGACGTCCCATCAGGTCACCTGGTGTTCCTATATCACTACTTAATGCTGCATAAATTGGTGCAAATAACTTAATAGTGAAGTAGCCATTTCTTTCGTATTCTTTAGACTTGTATTCACGAGCTGAAAGGATGTTATTATCAATCAAACTCTCAAAGCTTGTCAGTTTTTTAGCATCTTCTACTGTCAAATCTTTGACTACATTTGTTGCGTAAACCTTATTTCCATCTTCACGATCTTCTACATACTTGTTCTCAATTTTTCTAAGAGCTTCCATTTTCTGATAATTGGTAAGGTTCTCTGTAATAGATTTTCCTTCGAGATATTCCAACATGTAAACGACATCGAACATATTGTGGACGTAGTTCTGAAGATCTGTTGCGTCTTTAAATCTCGTGGTTGGATCAAGTACTTGTAATCGTTGTCCTTCTGTACTATCAGATTTTGAATGTTTCAAGATCGAGTTGATGGTGATGGTTGCGTCATTTGGATGGTCTGGCGCTTGTAATAAGCCTTTGGCGAAGAACTCTGGTCCCAAACCACTTCTTCGACCATATCCTCCAAGATAAATGTCCTGATCTGAATCGTGCGTCATTTCATGAGTATAAGTGATAGCTCCATCCTTATCCAACATACGATAACCCATATAATAAACGGCATCCCCTGTAGCATAAGCACCGTGTTGATTATGTCCAACATTATTTCCAACAGGTCCAAAGAAATGTTTCATAGCAGGATTTGGATCATCAAAATCTGCTACTTTTTTAGCCTTTCCTTCAGTATTATCATTTCCAAATTTATAGGCATCATAAAGCAAGATATTTCGATAAAGCTTTTCACGCCCTTTTTCATCTAGAATACGATACCAATAATCATAGTGATCTCGTTGACGCTCTGCTGTTTCGTGAGCACTCTTTTCAACAAACTTATTGAGCTTATCACCAGCCTTATAGTCACTATTGCGATAACGATCATAAGCACCAAAGCCTAGACTAGAGATAGTTGAAATGACAAATACTGATTTTTCTGGCAAGGTAAGTAGAGGTAGTACCATGTTACGATATTTCCAGCTGTCGCTAGTGATTCGATCATAGACACCGATAGAGTACTTGCTACCAGCTTTTTCCTGGTTAGCCCTCACTTCTGGAATATTAGATTTTTCTTCAACGATATAAGCCTTGGTCTGTGATTTAAACCAGTCATTGTTAGTTTGAGTAGGTGCAAATGCTTTACGATAGCCTTCTAAAGCACTAAACAGGTCTTTTGTACCGTAGTTATTCGTCAGCAAGGCATTGTAAGTAACCACATTATTTTTTGCCAAGAGATTGTTGTAGCCAGATTTACCTAGTTCAATAATTGTATCTAGCGGAGAGGTATTTCCCTTACCAAAGAAATCCATATGGAACATAAGCAAATCTTTTGCGCTAGCCTTATCAAATTTGAAATCATACCAGCGTTCTAGATAGGTTAATCCTAGCATCAAGGCTTCTTTGTTTCGCTTGATTTTATCAACCATGTAATTGTCAATAGCACTATTATTTCCAGTAACAGCAGCATCAGCTGAAAGTAATTTTTTAAGAGTCTCAGTCAAGTGCTCTTTGGTTTTAGCGAATTGTTCATCTAGATAGAGTTCTGTTAATTTAACATTATCAGAGATTCCTAACAAATTCTTAAGAGCAGATGGATTATACTGCACTGTATTTAAGTCGTTTTTAACTCTGTCTATTATAGATGAATAATCTTTTAGGAAAGCATTTGGTGTGTATACTAGACCTGTAGTTCCAATAGTATACTCAGCCAGATTTGCAAAATCACTATGGTAGGTTACGTTTACTTTCTCAGATGTTCCATCTTTGTAATGTAGTAATAAGTGATTGATAGAGTGCTTGTCTGAAGTAATATCTGAAACCACTTCCTCATTTTTCATAGCGACAACAGATAACAATTCTTTCTTAAATAGATTATTATCAGCTGACAATTGATTTCCATACTTCACAATGGTGTCTCCATTATAGAAAGGCAATAATTTTTCTATATTTTTATATGCAACTTCTCTTGCCGCTTGATAATGAGTGGCCTTGGTATAATCTACATCCTGTTTAGCAGAATTTGTGAAATCTTCCACGGTTATAGTTTTCTTTGTAGTAATCTGGTCTTTCTTGGCTTGAACTGCTTCTTTTTCAATCTCAGTACCACGTTCTACAGTGGAATCAACTGACATTACCTCATCTCCAACTGCTTGAACATTAACTACCTTATTGTCTTTATTACTGTAAACTGCTGTTTTCTTCATACCATTGAAGTGGTAACCAGAAATCGCATTCCCATTTGTAATATTCATATCGCTTAGGACATTTTGTAGAATCCCAGAATTGTCCTCCGTGCTAGAGCCATTTGTCCAAAGGGAACCTGCAACTCCACCAACTCTAGCGAATGGTTTAGCATTATTTATTTCACCTTCAGCATAACTATTTTTTACAGTTGCATTATTTTCTACGATACCTGCAATTCCACCAATTGTTTGATTAGAATGTTCTCCATTACTTGAAATGGTTACTGTTGAAATAGAATGATCTACTACAGAATTAGATCCAGTTAATTGTCCTACTAAGCCACCAATTGCATACTGAGACTTTGTAACAAAGGTATTTGTTATTCTTCCGGTGAAGCTACTATTTCTTACTGTAGAATTATCAACTTTTTGGACAAGTCCTCCGATACCTAGCTCACCAGCAATGATTCCATTTGCGTGAACGTTATCTAAAGTTGAAGAATTTGTGGCTTCCTTAGCAACTGATGCGACATGATTCTTACCAGAAATATTAACATCTTTTAAGGTGAGATCCTTAACAGTAGCTCTATTTAATGTATTGAATAATGGCTTTTTCAAATTATAGATAGCATAATGTTTACCTTGATGACTACCAATCAATGTCCCTGTAAAGTTATTTGTAACATAACTTTCTTGGTTTTCATTTAACTCAAACTCGCGAGCATTCATTGTTGCACCAAGTGTGAATGTTCCACTTGGTCTACTATTCATATCAGTTATTAATTTTTTAAATGATGTGTAGATAGGGCCATCATTTTGAACAAGTTTTGGAAGATAATATGTAAAATTGTCTTGGTATTGATTGTCTACAGATTGCTTCAAGTGTTCCAATCTAGCTGTGATTTTATAGACTGGTTTGCCATCTTTTGTAGTATCCTCAATGTTTGAAACTGGAAGCAGTACATCTTTAAATTTAGCTGACTTCACCTTAATGAAATAAGCAGATTTATTATCTGGTACTTTATCCAAACTTGTATGTTGTTTTGATTGATTATCTTCATAACTATAGAGCTCCACATCAGAAACACTTCTTAGTTCTATTGTTTTCTCTTGAACTTCTACTTTTTTATCAGGTTCTACTTCATTTTCTTGTTTAATTTCTTCGTTTCCATTTGAATTGGCTGTGTTTGATTCGCTTGAAACATCCTCAGTTGAATTTCCGTTTGATTGTTCTGGTTCTGTTTGTCCGCTCTCTGTTATTGGATGAGCAGAATTTTCAGGTTTGTTTGTTTCTTCAACTGAGGTTGTCGAATCACTAGGAATACTGGACACTTCCCCAGTATTTTCTTTAGATGTATCTGGTGATACATTCTCTGAATTCGTTGTTGATTCTTCTGCAGATTGAACTGGATTTTCTACTCCTTGATTTGAGGTTCCTTCTGTAGTGACTTCTGTTGGATTTACTGGAACTTCTTCTACAGTTTTTTCTGGTTCTTGTTCTTTCGGCTTCTCGACTGGAGTTGCAGAATGAACTTCTGAAGCGTCTGTGGATTCTTCTTTAGTCTCTCCTGAGTTTTCTCCTGGCTTAGGAGTTGCATCTTCTCCTTGTTTTCCAAGATTCTCTCCGTTTTGAGAAGAATCTACGGTTGGAGGTGTAGAGTGACTTTCCACTTCTGAGTTCATATCACTAGATAATGTATCAGCTTTAGTTTCAGTGGACTCTGTAGCTACATTACTACTATTAGGATGTTCACTTTCCTCCAGTTCTGTCTTAGGAAGCTCATCCTTTGGAGCATTTATCTTGGATTCTTCATCCGTCTGAGGACTGCTCATTGTAGATGAAGTATTCCCTTCCGAAGCGTCTTCTGTGTTGGGGGTTTCCATTTTAGAAACATTTGATTCTAGTGAACCCTCTTCTTTGACCTTATCAGTTTCTTTCGGTTTCTCGACTGGAGTTGCAGAAGGAACTTCTGAAGCGTCTGTAGATTCTTCTTTAGTCTCTCCTGATTTTTCTCCTGACTTAGGAGTTGCATCTTCTCTGAATTCGTTGTTGATTCTTCTGCAGATTGAACTGGATTTTCTGTTCCTTGATTTGAGGTTCCTTCTGTAGAGCCTTCTGTTGGATTTACTGGAACTTCTTCTACAGTTTTTTCTGAAGTTTCATTTTTGGAGTCATTATTTTCTGGTTTATTTGACTCTCCAACTTTATTTGTATCACCTTGATTAGATTCAGTTGGTACTGTTTGCCCATTCTCTTCTGTTATTGCATTACCAGAATTTTCAGGTTTTGTTGAAGTTTCGTCTTTTGACTCATCTTTTTCAGGTTTGTTTGTTTCTTCAACTTCTTTTGGCTTCTCGACTGGAGTTGCATCTTCTTTCTGTTTTCCAAGATTCTCTCCGTTCTGAGAAGAATCTACGGTTGGAGGTGTAGAGTGACTTTCCACTTCTGAGTTCATATCACTAGATAATGTATCAGCTTTAGTTTCAGCGGACTCTGTAGCTACAGTTCCAACTTGTCCATCCCTAAATTCTGGAACAGCCTCATACTGTCCGTTAATCACTTGTATTTTTGATGGATTCTCTATAAAATTCGGTGCAATCGTATAATCTACCTTTTGTTGATCTATTGGAGTGGCTACTGATTTCTCTTGATTACTTACCTTAGAATCAGAAGTCGTTTTTCCCTCTTTGATATATCCAATATAAGTGTAACCTGAAATATCTTTAGGAAGAGGTAATTTTTCTCCAGAGGTCAACTCATAGTCAGTATTGTAATTCAGTAAAAGATTATTTTCTAAAGCATGGGCTGATACTAGGATACCGTTTCCTATCCCTGCAACCAATACTAAATGTAATACCGTTTTATTCTTAATTTTTTTCTTGGAAACAGCAAAAACTAAAATCCCCAGAGCTGCTAAACTAGCACCAGCAACTAAGGCTTGCATCTCATTCTTGCTTCCAGTATTTGGTAATTCCGCCAGTTGATTTTGAGAATTTAACTTATAAACAAGATAATAAGTCTCATCATCATTCTCCACGTATGTCGGAATATCATATACAAGCTGCTTCTTTTCTTCTGATGATAGCTCTGACTCTGTCACATATTTGTAGTGAACACCTTTAGTCTCTTGAGCAGCCACAGATGAACTAGCTAATACAGACATAAAAAATAAACTCGAAATCGTTGCAGATACAAGTCCTACTGATAATTTTCTAAATGAAAAACGTTCTTGTTTTTCACCAAAATACTTTTCCATTATTCCTCCTTGAAATAAAATTTTAAAAATATGTAAGCCTAACTTTTTTATATTAGTGTACTATCTATAAAAAAGGGAACATACTTTAATTATACTCTTTATTTAGCAAAAAGTCTTAAAATTGAGTTGCGTTTTCATACTTTTTTTATATATAAAATACCAAGTAGTAGTTTTGCAATTCCCTATTATTTTTTGGATAAAATGTAACCTACCATGAAATTTCCACGGCAGGTGTTACTCATATCACTAATCGTTCTAAAAATGGTTTGATGCAGTTGAGGAGAACTCCTTCTATCCAGCTTTCTTGTGCTGAGGATAGATGTTCTGTCTGAAGGCTTTCTTTTAAAAAGTCTCGGACTTGTTCTGGTGCGATTTCAAACTCAAAGGCTTTCATTTTATAGAAAAAGTCTAGCAGATGGTCTGATAAGTATTCAGTTGAAAAAGGCACTTCTCCACTTTTTCGATATTCTAATAAGAGCCGAGCAAAGCGGGCTTTTTCTTCAGGAAGCTCACGAAAATAGGAATTGAGGAGCCAGGTCTGCTTCTGCTTTCTTTCAATTGGATCCTGACTAGCAATTCGTTGGTCTTTTTCCAGCTCTTTTTGGTATTGTTTGGCCTTGATAGCCCGTTCTGTCCGATTTTTACCAAAAAGAATTTTCTCCCACTTGCGTTCTTCTTGAGTCAGGGTCTCTGTAAAGCCAAAGTAATCTTGATAAGCACGCTCTGCGGGTCCCATGGCTAGAACCAGATTGTCTGCATATTGCTTGGCGATTTTATCCCTCTTCTTGCGTTCTTTCTCTGCCTGGATACGAAGTTCTTGTTCGTAGTCAATTTTCTCCTTGCCTAGCTTGACAAGGTAGAGTTGGTCATCTGGTTTTCCAAGTAAAAAGGGCTTGATACACTTTTCAAGGACTTCTTCCATCCGAGCTTTTTTCTTTGGCTCCGCCTTGGTCCAACTTCCTCCTTGAAAGACTTCTAGGAAAAGCTGGTAGTCTCTCTCAGGTGCAAATTGATTGCCACGATTGGGTTTGAAAACATCTTTTTCCCAGAGCCATTTTAAAAGTCGCTCGTCAAAGTCACTTTTATTGACCTTGATTTTCTCCTTTTTATGGGCTTTTCTGGTCAGATTTTCAACCTTTCTGAGCAGTTTTTCTTCCTCTTCCAGTTGCTGGTCAAGGGACAATCGATGAAAATGACGAACACAGTCGCTACCAATTGGAAAGAGGCGTTGACCTGTGACACCGTTAAAGAGTTCGTAGGCGTACTTGATGGCATTTCCACAGACACAATTGCTACGGCCAATACCGTTAAAAATCAAGGAAACTTCATTCCATTCCTTGGTAGCTTGTTCCCAAGTATCCGCTTTTGAAGCCTGTAAAACTGCATCATACAGGGATTTTCTAACTGGAAGTGTCATGAGGTCTCCTTTCTAATATTCAATGAAAATCAAAGAGCAAACTAGGAAGCTAGCCGCAGGCTGCTTAAAACACAGCTTTGAGGTTGTAGATAAGACTGACGAAGTCAGCTCAAAACACAGTTTTGAGGTTGCAGATGAAGCTGACGTGGTTTGAAGAGATTTTCGAAGAGTATAAATTATACTTTTACAACTTGAACCTCGTCTTTACCGAGTAAAATCAAGTATTTTTCAATATTTTCAATCGAATAGGCTCGTGATAAAGCCTCTTCGTATAGAGCTAACTGACCACGATAGCGGTCTACGAGTTGACTTGGTTCATCATAGCGGTCTGTCTTGTAGTCGAACAGAACGATTCTATCCTCATAAAGCAGATAGCCGTCCAAGATTCCACGGACAACAAAGTCTTCCTGACTCTTTTGGTCTCGTTTGAGCATGGAGAAAGGTTGCTCGCGATAAAGATGGTTGGTATTAGCGATAATTTCCTGACCGAGTGCTGTGTCAAAGAAAGCAAGAATTTTATCAAGATTAATCTTGTCTCTGACAGCTTGGCTAGTTTGAACTTGTTTGAGTGTTTCTGTTAGGCTAGCAAGCGTTGGTCTCTGGCTGAGATCCATTCTCTGCATGAGTTCGTGGGTAGCACTACCAATCTCAGCTCCTGTTATCTTTTCTTTGCTTGAAAAATCTGGTAAATCAAAACTAATTTTCTTGTCTACTGACTGGCCTTGACCTGCAATCTCGACACCTTCCATATCCATAACAGGTTCGTAGAATTTCTTGATTTGACTTGGGGTTTGAACACTAGGAAGTTCAATGGCTGCGCGGTGAAGAGTATTATAAATTTCCACTTCTTTCAGCATTTCAAGGGCTTCTTTGATGGTATCTGATTGACGATTGTCTGCTTGGGAGCTATCTTGGAGTGGACTCCTGGTTTCCAACTCTCCGATGGCTTCTCTAGTCAACTGATCTTCTCCAACAAAACGATAACTAAAGTTGAGATTGTCCTTAGTAAACACTTTACTGATAGCCCAAATCCAATCTTGGAAATTCTTGCCTTGAAGTCTAGTGTTGCTATTTAGTTTTCCATTTTTAGCTGCTGGGTATTCCTTGGCTTCCAGCTTTTCACGAGAACCCTTGCCGACAAGATAGAGTTTTTTCTCAGCCCTCGTCATGGCAACATAAAGGAGACGCATCTGCTCTGAATAGCTTGCTAGCTGTAATTCCTCTTCGTTCTGCCTATAGGTCAGGCTAGGAATGGAGAGTTTGATGGTTTTAGGATAGTGATCTTCCACTGCTCCAGTCTCCATTTTGGCAATATACTTGACACCTAGACCGTTTTTACGGCTGAGAATGACTTCTGACATAGAGTCTTGCTTGTTGAAATCTTGATCCATATTGAGAATAAAGACGTAAGGAAACTCTAGCCCTTTACTCTTGTGGATAGTCATGAGCTCCACTGCATCTTTTGGCGGTGCGACGGCCACGCTTGCAAGATCGTGCTGGGCTTCTAAAACTTGGTTAATCATACCAATAAAACGAGACAAGCCTTTGAAATTACTCTTTTCAAACTGGTCAGCTCGCAGAGCTAGGGCATAGAGATTGGCCTGTCTAGCAGGACCATTTGGCAAAGCTCCAACATAATCATAATAAAAACGGTCGTTGTAAATCCTCCAAATCAAGTCATAGAGAGAGTGGGTTTTGGCATACAGGCGCCAAGAAGCCAAGATATCCATGAATTGGTTTAGTTTCTCAGCTAGAGCTGAGTGAATCAAGACTTTTTGGCTACTTACCTGTTTTTGAGCATTGACCAGTTTCTCATAGAGATTTTCGTAGGCTTTATCCTCTGCTTTCTGAAGAGATAAACGTGCTAACTCGTCCTCATCAAAGCCAAACATAGGAGACTTCATAAGGGCAACCAAGGCATAGTCTTGAAGAGGATTGTGAATGACACGAAGGGTGTCTAGCATGACTTGCACTTCTAGAGATTGGAGATAATTGTTTTGCTCTCCATCAGTTTTGACAGGGATCCCATACTCAGACAGGGCGAGAAGAATCTGGTCATTACGACTGCGGCTGGAGGTCAGAAGGGCGATTTCCTTAAAGGCAACACCTTGTTCCTGATGAAGTTTAAGGATTTCCTTGATAACTAAGCGCATTTCGCCTGTTAGTTTCGTTTCTGTTTGACTCTCTTCTTCCTCACCAGAGTCGTCCTTGTCGTAGAGTAGAAATTCTGCCTTGTTGTCTGGATTAGGAGTCAGTTTGGTATTGGCAAAAACAAGCTGGTGCATGTTATCATAGTTGATTTCGCCGACCTCTTGGTCCATGAGACGTTCAAAGACATCATTGGTTGCTGACAGCACTTCTGAACTACTTCGGAAATTTTCCTTGAGGAGAATGAGCTTGCCTTCTTGGGGATTTTGCGCATAGCGTTGGAATTTCTCATTGAAAATCTGCGGATCTGCCTGACGGAAACGGTAGATAGATTGCTTGATATCCCCCACCATAAAGCGATTGTGGCCATTAGACAGCAATTCCAGCATTCGTTCTTGAATATGGTTGGTATCCTGATACTCATCGACCATGACTTCGTGGAAACGCTCCTGATAAGCTTCACGGACTTGCGGGAATTTCTCTAAAATCTCAATGGTGTAATGGCTGATATCAGCGAATTCAAAGGCATTTTCCTGACGTTTACGCTGACGATAAGCCTCCACAAAATCACCCATGAAGGCTTGGAAGGTTTTAGCTAGTTTCCAAGTGTCTCCATGATAACGTTCTTGATAGTCGAGAATCGTTATCTGGTCTGACAGTTGTCCTAGTTTAGCAAACTGGGACTTTCTCTCTTCGTTGTAGGCATCGGCCAGTGGCTTCAAATCAGCCTTACGACTCGCATTGGTCAGAGCCCGGCCGTTTTTCTCTTTCGAAATTGCGACAACACGCGCAAGCACTGATTGAAAAGCCTTACTATCGGACTCTTGATTTAAGGAGCCAATTTCATCCAGAATCAACTGAACATTTTCTAAATAGGCAGCCTTTGCAAACTCCTTGGCATCGTTATCCAGATGATAACGGAAAAAGCTTTCCAAATCCCAAAGGGCTTGTTTGATTTGCTCAGTCAGTTTTTCTTTTTCATTGGTAAAATCAACCTCTTCAAAACCTTTGAGGAAAGATTCACTCAGCCACTTTTGAGGATTACTGGTGGATTGGAGGAAGTCATAAATTTTATAGACTTGCTGGCGCAGCCCCCGTTCATCTTTTCCACGTCCAACAAAGTTTTTCAGCAAATGACTAAAGGTCTCTTTCTGCTTACCTTGGTAATGGACTTCAAAGACCTCGTGGAAGACTTCGTTTTTTAGAAGGAGTTGCTCGCTTTGGTTTTGTAAAATACGGAAATTAGGCGCAATATCAAGCAAATAGCCATGTTTACCAAGGAATTTTTGTGTAAAAGAGTCCATGGTTCCGATGGCTGCGTTGGGTAGGTCTGCCAACTGGCGACCCAAGTGTTGTTTGAGGTCAACGTCATCGCTTTCTTGGATTTGTTGGCTGATTTTTTTCTCCAAGCGTTCTTTGAGTTCAGTCGCAGCCTTGACGGTAAAGGTTGAGATAAAGAGTTGAGAAATTTCGACACCACGCGCCAATTGGTCCAGAATACGCTCGGCCATGACAAAAGTCTTACCAGAACCAGCCGACGCTGAGACAAGGATATTTTGACCAGAAGTGTAGATAGCTTCGATTTGCTCGGCAGTTTTCTTTTGTTCCTTGCTCGAATTTGCTTCTGCTTCTTGCAGTTTTTGAATTTCCTCCTCAGTTAAAAAGGGAATAGGCTTCATCGATTCAACTCCTCTCTTATTTTTTCAAACCAATCTTGCTTGAGTTTTTCTCCGACCAGACGCTTGCCATCAGCTAGATCCAACTTTTCTAGGAAACGGGCTTGACCCAAGTGGTAATTGGCTTCAAAACCTGTGATGGATTGATGTTGCTGGACGTAGGGGGCAATGCTTCTGCCATTTTCGGTATAAGGATTAATGGCGAACTGGCCTGTTAAAATCTTCTCAGCTGCTTTCTTGTAAAGATGGGCATTGTAGTCCAGTAGGAGCTGGAATTCCTCATCTGTCAGCTGATTAGACTTGTTTTTATTGTAAAATTCGCCCAAATGACTGCTTTCTTTTTCTAAAAAGAGTCCTTGGTATTTCATAGACTTGCTGGCTTCTACTACTGCACCTGCCAAATTCTTAACGGTCAACAGAGATTGAACAGGTTCAGCCATTTCCAAGTACATGGCACCGAAAAAGTTCTGCTCCCCCTCTCTTTTTAGGGCAGCTAGGTAGGTTGGCAGTTGGGAATTAAGACCATTAAAGAAATGAGGAAATTGGAACTGGGTCAGACTAGACTTGTAGTCTACTACTCCTATCGCCCCATCAGCTTTCAATCGGTCAATGCGGTCAACCTTGCCTCGTACAAAGACACTGCGTCCATTGTCCAATTGAATAAAGGCCTGCTCTTTCCCACCGAAATTTGCCTCTTCTTTGATGGTTTCAATAGCTGGATTGTGACGGAGAATGTGGCCAGTCGTCCGTGCCACATCAAGCAAAACTTCCTTTGTAAACTGGGCTTCCAAACTTTCCTGATAAATAGCCTCAAATTCCCGTTCCTGACTGGTTTCTTGGATAGCCTGTTCCAAACGTTGGTCAAAGGAATCTTCGTCAGGCAACTGCAAGGCACGTTCAAAAATGCGGTGCAAGAAATTTCCGTGACTGCGGGCATCAGGACGCAGGCGTAATTCTTCTTGCAAGCCTAAAACGTAGCGAAGAAAATAACTGTATTCATTGCGATAAAACTCCGTCAAACCAGAGGTAGACAGGTAAAACTCCTGATCAGCAGGATAAAGAGCCTGCAAGGTATCCTTGGTCAAGGGCTTGCTGCTTGGACTTGTTGGAAGGGCAGGATTTGCAAGGCCTCTTTGGTCTAGTTTTTTACCCATGACACGTGCCAGAACCTTGACAAAGGTCAAATCTTGCTCCCTATCACTCGTCTCGCCCTGCTGGTGATAGGCAACCAGACTAGACAAAAGACTGTGATAGGACCCCATATCTTCCTTAGACAGCCATTTGTGATTCAACCTCTTCTCTCTCCGCCTAAATCCAAAATGGACTAGTTCTTGAAGATAGGCTGACTCCTTGCTTTCACTTTCATTAAAAAGGCTTGGAGCCGACAAAACTAATTGCTTACGGGCAGAATTGACCAAAGAAAGCATAGTGTAGCGATTTTTCTTGAGATTTTCACTGCCGGCAATCAGTAATTGAACGCCTTCTTCGGTCGCTTGGTTTATGTTTTGTCTTTCTTCATCTGTCAAAAGACTGGTATTTTGCGCGATTTTTGGTAAATTGTCCTGAGTCAGCCCAATGGCATAGACAAAGTCAGCAGTCAGTGGTGCAATCAAATCGTAACTCTGCACCAGAACGGTGTTCACTGTCGCTGGAATGGTACGGTATTGAGATAGACTCATTCCAGAATGAAGCAAGGCCAAGAAATCCTCCAGACTAACCTGTGAACCAGCAAAAACAGTCGCAAATTGTTCTAAAATATGGCAAAAGGCCTTCCAAACTTCGGCTTGTCTTTCCTGTTCTACAGCTTCCATAGTTGCTGTCAAATCTTGTAACTGCTTGGTCACAACTCCTTCTTTTAGAAAAGAGTTCCACTTTTGCAAGAGATTTTCAGCCTTTTGTTTTCGACTAGCAAAGAGGGTTTCAAGCGGTGTTAAAATACGCAGACGAAGGGCATTCAAACGCTCAAGACTAAATTTCCCATGGTGGGACTTGGTAAAGGTTTGCTGAAAGGATGGCAAGCCATTGATACCAAGATAGCGGATATATTGCTCAAAAGCATCAATATCAGCCTGACTAAGGTCGGTATACAAACCTGTTCTGAGGAGATTAATCAAATCTTCCTGACGAAAACGATAGCGTTTTAAAGCCAAAATAGACTCTACAAACTGTGTCAAAGGGTGGTGCGCCATGGATTCGCTTCTACCAAGATAGAAAGGAATCTGATACTGGTCAAAAATAGTTTTAAGAGATAATTGATAAGACGCTACATCCCCCAAGAGAATACGAAAATGCTTGTAACTCAGGTCTGAGTTCTCATGTAATTTCTGACGGATGCTACGGGCTACCAACTCCAACTCTTCCTTTTGCGTCAAACAAGACCAGATTTGTAAGTTTTCACGGTACTTCTCATCGACATCCAATGTTAATTCTGAAAAGTCATAAGAGGTCTCCAGCAAACGAGAGGCCTTGTCAAAACTATCCATCTTCTCATGAGTTTTAGAATAGTCCTGAGCAGGTGTTTGGTATTTAGAGGTTAGATGATGGAGAAACTCCACACTGGCTTGGTAGAGATTGCCCTCGCTAAAAGGACTGGCATAAGCTTTCTTACTAGCATAAGCCCCAATAACAATCTCAACTCCCTTGCCATGAAGTAGGTCCACAATTCGCTCTTCTTCGGCAGAAAAACGGGTAAAGTCGTCAATAACCAAGGCAATTTGAGTGAAATCACTACTTACCTTGTTATTCTCGATAGCCTCAATCAAATGGGACAACTGACTTCCCTGAGCCAACTGGCTTTGATTGAGATAAGCCGTTACCTTCTCAAAAATCAAGAGTAAATCGGCCCTCTTGTCCTCATCCGTCAAACTCTCCAAGTCCAAAAAACTCATTTGAGCAGTCGTCATCTCGTGGTACAATTCAATCAACTGCTGGATAAATTGAGGATCCTGCTTGATAGCTCCATAAACACGCAAGTCCTTGGGGTCAAGTTCTGCAAGGCATCTGTAAAAGACCATCCCAAGACCGATGTCATCTAGACTAGTCTTGGCAGGCAAGTCATTCAAGACTAGGTAACGAGCCATTTGAGCAAAGCGCGTGACGGTAATCGCAAAAGAAGCCTGCTGGGACAAGCATTCCAGCACGGCGCGTTCCTTTTCAAAAGAAAGAGAGTTGGGAGCGATGTAGAAGACTCGCTTGCCAGCAACAACTAGCTCCTCCGCCTCTCTGGTTAGAATTTCAGTCAAAGAAGTCCGAATATCAGTATAAAGTAATTTCATCTCTGCCTCGTTGGAATTTTTCATTACCCTATATTATACCATGATTAGTCTCGTAAATCTGTTAAAATATTTAGGCCATCCATTCTTTTCTTCATAATCTGCTAAATATTAAATACTTAGCTTTACTTGTATATAGAATAAATCTGCCTACTGAAAATCACATAATAAAAAAAGCCTCGGTAACAAGGCTTTGAGTTTTATGATTGTTTCTTAGGTACGGAATACACTTCAATGTGTTGTCCTAGTACCTTGATGTCGACTGGTAGATTATCTGATTTATCGCCATCGACATCCGACTCTAATTCGATATCAGAAGAAATTTTAATAGTACGCGCTTTTATATATTCAATATTCTTGATAGAATGATTGAACTATAGTAAATTGAAACTAGAATAGTACACCGTGGATGCTAAAATATTTCTAGAAATTAATTTGATTTCCCTAATCAAGCTGTTCGTATATTATTTCAACCTACTATAAATCGTCTAAGAGAAACAACCGATAAGAATTGGCACAAAAGCGACCGTATTTTTGTTACCAATACAGGAAAACCAGTTCATAGTTCCGTCTTGAGCAAGTCTCTCCAGCGAGCAAACGAACGCCTTAAAAAACCAATTCCCAAACATCTGTCCCCTCACATCTTCAGACACACCACTATTAGCATCTTAGCAGAAAATAAAATTCCTTTAAAAACAATCACGGACGGGGTTGGTCATTCCGACTCTGAAGTCACTACTTACATCTACACCCACGTCACAAAGAACATGAAAGATGAAGCAATCAATGTACTGGATAAAGTTATGAAAAAGATTTTTTAAAAAGTTTTGCCTCTCAAAATCGAGTAGGAGATAATCTCTAGCCCCTCTCACACCACCGTACGTGCCGTTCGGCATACGGCGGTTCAACTAACTTTTAACGCATGTCGTTCAAGGTAATAATCCAAACACGAAACCAGTCCACGTTTTTCAAGGACTGGTTTTGATATAGCACGTTTAAGTACCGACTTCTGAGCTACTAATTGATAATGGTCACCCCAGCCAGATACCTTATCTGCTATCCATTTAGGAACTCCTAACTTAAGCAATCCCCATAGTCGTCTCGATTTCTTCTTCCATTGCTTCCAGATAATCACTCGTAGGCGAGTACGCAAGCGCTCATCTATGCTGGTGACAATACTTTTCATATTTCCCAATGAGAAATAGTTTATCCATCCTCGAATGGACAAATTCAGTTGTTCAATACGTCTTGTTAGGTCTATACTCCATTTCCTCTGTGTTAGTTTCTTCAATTTAAACTTAAATCTCCGAACACTATCTTGATGTGGACGACTTTTCCAACCAGATGATGATTTCCAGAACCCAAAACCTAAGTATTTCAGCTCTCTTGGTCTGGTAATCTTAGTCTTGGTCATATTTACTTTCAAACCTAGCCGTTTCTCAATAAAACGACTAACTGAATACATCACACGCTTAGCGGCTGCCTCGCTTCCGACCGTCATCACACAATCATCTGCGTAGCGCACAAATCGAAGTCCCCTCTTTTCTAATTCCTTGTCCAATTCATTAAGCATGATATTGGATAAGAGAGGAGATACATTTCCTCCCTGTGGTGTGCCAACTAGCGTTTTATGATGCTGACCGTTAATGATAACACCTGAATGAAGATACTGACGAATCAAGGATTCCCTATCTCCGTCTTCGATAATATTATGTACTAAGGACATCAATCTATCTTGAGGAACCCTATCGAAAAATTTCTCTAGGTCTATATCCACTATCCACTCATAGCCGTCATTTAAGTACTCTAAGAGCTTGGACAATGGCTTGTTGGATTATCCTATCCATCACTGTCGGAATCCCAAGCTGAAGGACACCTCCATTGGGTTGGGGGATTTCAACTCGCAGGACTGATTGAGGTTTGTATTTCCTCTGTTTTATCAGCTCCTTAGTCAAGCGCCAGTTTTGTCTGAGATAGTCATCCATCTCTTCGATAGTCATTCCATCAATCCCAGCTGAGCCCTTATTGGATTTTACTTGATTGTAAGCTTCCAGCATATTTTCGCGTGATACTATCTTATCTAGCAATTTTGACATGTGCCTATTCCTTTCTTGTTTTGGTGCCTGAGGGATATCTTATATTGGTGAACCTTCATCTAGTCAATACGTGACAGAGTCCAGTTCTATCAGACCGTTCGTTTTACAGACACAAGTAAAGTAGGATTACTTCGATCTGTCGTTTTCTCTTTCTAGCGACAGACCTCAAACAGTCTCTCCCCAGACTGTTTGAGTATTCACCCCTTCGCTCCACTTCCATTACAGAAGTTTCCTCACTACTATGGGTTCGGCTGACTTCTCATGATTCCTTGTTACTACGCTTTCAGCGCTCATGAGACCTCACGGGATAAGTCCTACATCTTTCCTCGTTTATACAAGATATGAGGACGTTAAAAGGTTAGAGTGAAAATAGGAAATCTGACGCAGAGTCTTTAGACTCTAGAAAGATTTATCTTTTTCACACAAACCTTAGTCCGAATTCAATTACTCTCGTGATTTACGCATATAGGTTACGACTACCTTTTTGGACTTTAGAGTTTCTGACCCCCTTATCCGCTATATACGCCTTACTATCACCTTCCTGTTCGTAGAGCCACGATTTCGCTATCCCTTCCTCTGACGATTCTTATTTCCAGTGTCAGACTTAAAACGGTCTATCCCCAGACCGTTTTAATCCGCTACCTCACGATAGTCAGGCTTGGGAATCGCTATTGGGTTCACCGGTAGCAGGTGCCCACCGAGGACTTACACCTCAGATGCACGACATGCCCGTCGTACCAAAAATAGCCCTTCGGAAAAAATCCGAGGGGCTAGAAACGTTGTTAAATCAACGGCCGAACTTTTGAATTTCAAGGTTCGGGATAAAATAGTTTACTGAACTACTTTATTTTTTCAAGTTGTAGAATGATTTCAATCCACGGTATTCTGCTACTTCACCAAGTTGGTCTTCGATGCGAAGCAATTGGTTGTATTTAGCGATACGGTCTGTACGTGAAAGTGAACCAGTCTTGATTTGTCCTGCGTTAGTTGCAACTGCGATGTCAGCGATTGTTGAATCTTCAGTTTCACCTGAACGGTGTGATACAACGGCAGTGTAACCAGCTTCTTTAGCCATTTCGATAGCTTCAAAAGTTTCAGTAAGAGTACCGATTTGGTTAACTTTGATAAGGATTGAGTTAGCAGCACCTTCTTGGATACCACGTGCAAGGTAGTCAGTGTTTGTTACGAAGAAGTCGTCACCAACAAGTTGTACTTTCTTACCAAGACGTTCAGTAAGAGCTTTCCAACCATCCCAGTCGTTTTCATCCATACCATCTTCAATAGTGATGATTGGGTATTTGTTAACCAATTCTTCAAGGTAGTCGATTTGTTCTGCAGATGTACGAACAGCAGCACCTTCACCTTCAAATTTAGTGTAGTCGTAAACTTTACGTTCTTTATCGTAGAATTCTGATGAAGCACAGTCAAATCCGATAAATACGTCTTTACCTGGTACATATCCAGCAGCTTCAATCGCAGCAAGGATAGTTTCAACACCATCTTCAGTTCCTTCAAAACGAGGAGCAAATCCACCTTCGTCACCTACGGCTGTTTCCAAACCACGAGATTTAAGGATTTTCTTAAGAGCATGGAAGATTTCAGCACCCCAACGAAGAGCTTCTTTGAATGATGGCGCACCAGCAGGTACGATCATGAATTCTTGGAAAGCGATTGGAGCGTCAGAGTGAGAACCACCGTTGATGATGTTCATCATTGGAGTTGGAAGAACTTTAGTGTTGAATCCACCAAGGTAGCTGTAAAGTGGGATTTCAAGGTAGTCAGCAGCAGCACGAGCTACAGCGATAGACACACCAAGGATTGCGTTTGCACCCAATTTACCTTTGTTAGGAGTACCGTCAAGAGCGATCATAGCACGGTCGATAGCTTGTTGATCACGTACATCGTAGCCAATAATAGCTTCAGCAATGATGTTGTTTACGTTGTCAACAGCTTTTTGTGTACCAAGACCACCGTAACGAGATTTGTCACCGTCGCGAAGTTCAACTGCTTCGTGTTCACCAGTAGAAGCTCCTGATGGAACCATACCACGTCCGAAAGCACCTGATTCAGTGTAAACTTCTACTTCAAGTGTTGGGTTACCGCGTGAGTCTAGGACTTCGCGAGCGTAAACATCAGTAATAATTGACATTTTTTACTCTCCTTATGAGTTAAATTTTTTACACCTCTATAATACCTTAAAACCCCTCCTTTTTCAAGAAAAAACGTTATCTTTGTGCAACTTTTCCTTAACTTTATAAAGTAATCGCTTTCTTTTGTCTGTTTTATTCTAACTTTTATGATATACTGTTTTCATGACAGATTTATCAAAACAATTACTTGAACAAGCTCATGGTGGAGCAAAATTAAATCCGGATGAGCAAAGACGCTATCTTGGTACTTTTGAGGAAAGAGTTCTTGGATATGCAGATATTGATACAGCAAATAGCCCTCAGTTAGAAAAAGGATTTTTATCTATTTTAGAAAACCTTCAGGAAAAAGCAGAGCCACTATTTGTGAAGATTTCACCAACTATCGAATTTGACAAGCAAGTTTTCTACTTAAAAGAAGCAAAAGAAACTGATAGTCAAGCTACCATAGTATCTGAAGAGCATATTACTTCTCCCTTCGGTCTGGTTATCCATAGCAATGCACCCGTTCAAGTAGAAGAAAAGGATCTTCGACTTGCTTTTCCAAAACTTTGGGAAGTTAAAAAGGAAGAACCATCTAAAACATCCTTATGGAAAAAATGGTTTGGCTAAATCTTGCGCATAGTTAATAAGTGCCCAATATTGGCAGCCGTGTGCTCCAGATAGAGACTGGCATTTTTCAAACTATCTTCTAAAGGTTCACTTTTCTCCAAAATAGAAAAGACAGCTTGGATATTTTCAAATGGTAGGGGAGGTAAATCTTCAGCAAGACTACCGCAA
The DNA here is from genome assembly GCF_013276425.1 of Streptococcus sp. 3874. NCBI lineage: Bacteria > Bacillati > Bacillota > Bacilli > Lactobacillales > Streptococcaceae > Streptococcus > Streptococcus sp. 3874. Next base: position 19,719 of record NZ_VMLA01000103.1, read on the forward strand.
ATAGCAATAACAGGAACTCCAACAGGGGTTCTTTTTGCAACACCTATAGGCGCTTTCCCAGCAAAGCTTTGACTGTCAAGTCTTCCTTCTCCAACAACAACCAAGTCAGCATCTGAAACTTTCTTATCAAAGTTGATTAAGTTCAAGCAGGTATCAATTCCAGACACGATATTTGCCTGAGCAAAGGCACACAAACCGCCAGCAATGCCTCCACCAGCTCCTGCTCCTTTAATTTGCAATATTGCAGGTGAGACTTTTTCATAAAAGTCTTGGATTGCTTGATCTAGGACTGGAAACATAGTAAGATTTAGGCCTTTTTGCTTGCCAAAAGTGTAAGTCGCACCTTGATGACCACATAAGGGACTCACGACATCTGATAAAATATGAATTTGAACACCTTCAGGAATTTTATAGCGATTTTCTGTTGAAACAGAAGCTAAGTTTAATAAGGATTGACCGGAAGCAGGCAAGACATTTCCGTCCCTATCATAAAATTGATAACCTAAACCAGCAGCAATCCCCAGTCCTCCATCATTACTGGCCGTGCCACCAACACCGATATAAATATCTTTAATCCCTTTAGAAATGAGATGGAGAATCAACTCTCCGATACCACAAGTTTGGATTTGAAGTGGATTTCGTTTCTCTAGCGGAATTTTTCCAAGACTAACCAAGTCAGCTACTTCAAATAGTGCCAGTTGACTTTTTTGAAAATAGCGCATGGCTTCTTTTTGTCCAAAAGGGTCTGTCACTTGGATCCATTTTTCTTTTAGGTCAAGAGAATGTCGGATAGCATCTACAGTACCTTCTCCCCCATCACCAACAGGGCAGAGGAGACATTCTACATCTGCTATCGATTACTGGAAGCCTCTTTTTATTGCTTCAGCTACCTGTTGAGCTGTCAAGCTTTCCTTAAACGAATCCGGTGCAATTACAATCTTCATATTTTCCCTCATTCTAAACAGTCAATCAAAGGAAGAACTTCTAAAAAATCCCTCTTGTCAACATGATGTGGTATTTCTTTTTTGAGTACTTCTTTGGCACAAAAAGCGATTCCCAGTCCTGCTGATCTCAACATCAATAAATCATTGGCCCCGTCACCGATTGCAATCGTTCTTTCTTTAGAAAGTTTTAGTTTCTTTCTCCATTTTTCCAGAGTTTCTTTTTTGACCTGGGGACTTATAATTTGTCCAACTAATTTTCCTGTTAAAAGACCTTCTTTGACTTCAAGCTAGTTGGCAGTGAAATAGGCAATACCAAGGGATTTTGCTAATCTCTCCAACTATTGGTATAAATCCACCAGACACCAAACCAACTAGGATGCCATTCTTTTGGGGAATAGAGATGAACTCTGGGACATTTAGCGATAGATGAATTGAGTTGAAGACGTTATCAAATACCAAAATAGGAAGACCTTCCAAGAAGGACACTCTTTTTCTTAAACTGCTTTCAAAGACCCACTCTCCTCGCATTGCCCGACTTGTAATCTGCGAAATTTCCTCCTCACGACCTACCTTTCTTCCCAACAAATCAATCACTTCTTCTAGGATTAAGGTTCCATCCACATCCATAACACACAAGCCTTTTACTTGAGACATCAGTTCTCCTCTCTAAACAGCCCAAAAATCGTATGAAGTCATCATACGATTTTATCTATTAATTAACTAAACTATGGTACAAGTCAAGGTATGACTTGCAGGCTGTATCCCATGAGAAATCACACTCCATAGCTTGTTTTTGTAGATTTCTCCAAACGTCAGGATGGTTTCTATACAAGTCCAATGCTGTTTGGAAAGTCCAATTTAACCAGTAAGGTGATAGATTGTCAAAGCTAAAACCAGTACCGCTTCCTTCGATTGGATTGAAAGCGCGGACAGTATCTCGCAAACCACCAACTTCATGAACCAATGGCAAGGTTCCGTAACGCATAGCCATCATTTGAGACAAGCCGCATGGTTCAAAACGACTTGGCATGAGGAAGAGGTCACAGGCAGCGTAGATTTCTTGAGCAAGTTTGACATCAAAAGTGATATTTGCTGATATCTTGTCTGGGTAAATCTGAGCAAACCATGAGAAAGCTCCTTCAAAGGCTGGATCTCCAGTTCCCAAAAGAACAATCTGAACATCATTTTGCAAGATATGGTGAAGACTTTCGATCACCACATCAAAACCTTTTTGACGTGTCAAACGAGAAACAATTCCCACTAGAGGAACGTCAGATCTAACTGGCAAGCCAACTCTCTCTTGTAATTTTGCCTTATTCTGGGCTTTTCCAGACAAATCTTCCTGATTAAAATGATAGTCTAAAAGAGCATCCGTCTGAGGATTATAAAGGTCAGCATCAATCCCATTCACGATACCAGATACTTTACCAGACTCCATTCTAAGAATCTGATCCAAGTTACATCCGAATTTACTGGTCATAATTTCCTGAGCATAACTAGGTGAGACGGTTGAAACACGATCCGCATAGAGAATACCTGCCTTCATCCAGTTCAGACAGTTGTTCCAGCGAAGGGTACCGTCAGCATAACGTTCAAAGCCAACTCCAAACAAGTCCCATAACATTCCTTCTGAAAATTGTCCTTGGAATTCCAAATTATGAATGGTTAAAACAGTTTTTATTCCTTGATAGGCTTGAATCCAACGGTATTTTTCCTTTAACAAGAAAGGAATCATGGCTGTATGGTAATCATGAACATGGAGAAGGTCAGGAATAAAGTCAATCCTTTCCATAGCCTCAATGGCAGCAAGTTGGAAAAAGGCAAAGCGCTCTCCGTCGTCAAAATCACCGTAAACATGACCACGGAAGAAATAATATTGGCTGTCAACAAAGTAGAAGGTTACACCATTTAATACTGTTTTCTTAATTCCACAATACTGTCTGCGCCAACCGACGCTCACCTCAAAATGAAGAACATCTTCAATCTGATTTCCAAATTTAGCCTCTACCATGTCATAGTAGGGTAAAATCACTGCAACTTCATGTCCCGCTTTTACAAGTGATTTAGGAAGAGCGCCAATGACGTCTCCCAAACCACCTGTTTTTGAAAAGGGTGCACCCTCTGCTGCTACAAATAAAATTTTCATGAATGAATATCCTCTGTTACTTTGCTACCTTTCTTAACGACAACTGGATGTTCTGCAGTTCCTCGAATCACAACACCAGGCTCAACTTCAACACCCTTGTCCAAGATAGCATATTCAACCTGAGCTCCTTCTCCAATAACAACACGAGGGAAGAGCAGGCTATCTTTAACCAAGCTATCCTTATGGACATGAATATTACGTGATAGAACAGAATTAGCCACTTGACCTTCAATGATACTACCAGAAGCAAACTGAGAAGTACTTACCTTAGATGTATTAGCATAGTAAGTTGGTTCTTCGTTCTTAACCTTTGTATAAATCTTTTGATTTGGTGAGAAGAGAGAGTAGAATTTTTGCGATTCAAGCATATCTTTGTTAGCTTTGTAATAAGACTCTACAGAGTGAATATTTGCAAGGTAGCCTGTATACTCGTAGGCAAAAGCTCCTTCTTTAGCAGCTAAATCACGTAAAACATAGCGCAACTTCTCTGGATGTTCTTTTTTAGCTTCTTCTTCCAAGCGTTCAATCAACCAAGGTGTATCAACGACAAAGATATCTGTAGACATATTGAACGTTTCAGCTGCTGACTTGCTATCAAAGAGTTTATGAGAACGAACATGGTCTGTCTCATCCACTTCCAAGATTGCGTTTACTTCTGAAATGTCTTTCTTAGCTAGCTTTTTATAAACTACAGTGATAGGCCCTTTTGTTGTACTATGTAGATGGAAAACTTGGTTCAAATCAATGTTAATCAGAACATCGCAGTTGAGGGAAACCGTTTGGTTTGACCCAGAACGTTTCAAATAAGTAAGAAGCTGTTGGTAGTATTCTTTTCCAACTGTACTACTTTCCACACGGGTATTGTAAATTCCTAGATAGTAATGGCTAAGAAGGGTTGACAAGCCCCACTCACGCCCTGAACGGATATGGTCAAAGACTGAGCTGATATTATCCTGCTGGAAAATACCAAAGACACTACGAACACCTGCATTAGCAAGGCTTGAAAGCGGGAAGTCAATCAAACGATATTTCCCACCAAATGGCAAACTTGCTACTGGACGATGGTCCGTCAATGTCGACATATCATGAAAACCAACTGTATTTCCTAAAATGGCAGAATATTTATCAATCTTCATCTGTTGCTACCCCCACTACTTCATCATATCCTACAACTTGTACTTCATCTGTTCCATCAATTTCGACACCGTCAGAAATAATCGCACCTTCACCAATAATGGCACGTTTAATCTTAGCTCCTTGACCAATGATAGCTCCACTCATGATAACTGAATCAACCACTTCCGCTCCTTCGCGAACTTGCGCGCCTGTTGAAAGGATAGAATGTTTAACAGTTCCATCAACGAAACATCCGTCTACAACTAATGAGTCTTCCACATCAGCATTTGCTCCGAGGAAGTTTGGTGGTGAAATCAAGTTTCTTGAGTAAATCTTCCATTGACGGTTACGACTATCCAAGGCATTTTCTGGAGAAATATACTCCATGTTCGCTTCCCAAAGTGACTCAATAGTACCGACGTCTTTCCAGTAACCGCTAAATTCGTAAGCATAAACACTTTCACCTGACTCAAGGTAATTTGGAATGACATTTTTACCAAAGTCTGACATATCGACATTGCTCTTTTCAGCAGCGACTAACATATTGCGGAGACGCTGCCAATCAAAGATGTAAATACCCATAGAAGCTTTTGTAGATTTAGGTTGAGCTGGTTTTTCTTCAAATTCTACAATACGATTGTTAGCATCTGTGTTCATGATACCAAAACGGCTAGCTTCTTTCAGAGGAACATCAAGAACTGCTACTGTCAAACTAGCATTATTATCCTTATGAGACTGGAGCATAGCATCGTAGTCCATCTTATAGATATGGTCACCCGAAAGAATCAAAACATACTCAGGGTTGACACTGTCGATATAATCAATGTTTTGGTAAATAGCGTGGCTAGTCCCCTCAAACCAACGATTTCCTTCACTTGCAGAATATGGTTGAAGGATAGAGACACCAGAATTAATCCCATCTAGACCCCAACTTGAACCATTCCCGATATGGTTGTTGAGAGCAAGTGGTTGATACTGGGTGATGACTCCAACATTGTGAATACCTGAGTTGGCACAGTTTGAAAGAGCAAAGTCAATGATACGGTAGCGCCCACCAAATTGCACAGCTGGTTTTGCGATGCTTTGAGTGAGTTTACCGAGACGAGTTCCTTGCCCACCAGCAAGAATCAAAGCTAACATTTCATTCTTCATTTTCTACTCCTTTTTGGTTTTTACTTGTGACAGTTTTATCAGATTTCAAGCGGCGTTTGATTTTCCAAACACTTGCTCCCATAGCCGGTAGGGTAAAGGTCAAGGTCTGCTCATAATCTTTCCATAGTCCTTCTTGCGTTTGAACAGTTTGATTATGTTCTTTCCAAACGCCTCCCCACTCTTCTAACTCAGTATTCCAGACTTCTTCATAAATCCCTGCAACAGGCAGACCGATTGTAAAATCTTTTCGTTCAACAGGTGCCATATTAAAGACGCAGACTAGCATGTCGCCCTTCTTACCCTTACGGATGAAGGAAAGAACACTCTGGTCTCGATTATCCGCATCAATGATTTCAATACCATCATAGCTGGTATCGATTTCCCACAGACAGCGATGATCTTTGTAAAACTGGTTTAGCTGAGAAGTGAAATACTTCATCTTAGCATTCATAGGGTCTTCTAGATTAGACCATTCCAACTGCTCTTCAGATCTCCATTCTAGGAATTGGCCGTATTCACTACCCATGAAGAGCAATTTCTTACCAGGGTGACAAATTTGGTACGTATAGAGATTGCGCAAGCCTGCGAATTGATTATAGCGATCTCCCCACATCTTGTGCATCATACTCTTCTTGCCATGAACAACTTCATCGTGTGAGAATGGTAGGAGATAATTCTCCTTGAAGACATACATAAAGCTGAAAGTCACTAGGTTAAAGTCGTATGTACGATAAATCGGATCTTCTTCATAGAAACGGAGAATATCATTCATCCAGCCCATATTCCATTTGTAGTCAAAGCCAAGACCATCTGAATCCTTTGTATCAGTAATCTGAGTAGCTGATGAACTTTCCTCAGCTATCATCATCACATCTGGATGAGCTAGTTTAATGACATCATTCAAGCGTTGAAGGAAATAATATCCTTCATAGTTGAGATTACCGCCATCTTTATTCGGTGTCCATGGGGCATCATCGTAATCTAGATAGAGCATGTTGCTAACCGCATCCACGCGAATACCGTCCAAATGGTAAAAGTCAATCCAAAACTTAATGCTAGAAATCAAGAAGGACTGGACTTCATTCTTCCCAAGGTCGAAATTGAGTGCTCCCCAACCATAGTTATGAGCCTTATTATGGTCCTGATACTCAAAAGTCGGTGTCCCATCGTAATAGGCTAAGGCATCATCATTAATAGTGAAGTGACCAGGTACCCAGTCCACAATAATCCCAATATTGTTTAAGTGACATTCCTCAACAAAATCTTGAAACTCTTCAGGACGACCATAGGCATGCTCTAAAGCAAAGTAACCCATAAGCTGATAGCCCCAACTCAAACCGAGAGGGTGAGACATCAAGGGCATAAACTCAATGTGAGTATAGTTCATCTCAACTAGGTAAGGAATGAGTTCATCTTTCAATTGAGCAAAACTATAGGGACTACCGTCTGGATTTCTCTTCCAAGAGCCAGCATGAACCTCGTAAATATTGACAGGACGCTCTTCAAAGCTTAAGCGTTTTCTACGGGCTAGCCAGAGTCTATCCTTCCATTTTTTCTCTGGAATCTCTGTTAAAATCGCTCCAGTACCAGGTCGTGCCTCATACCGTACAGCCAAAGGATCAATCTTCATAAGCTGATGACCATTTGCACGTGTGATATGGTACTTGTAAATTTGGCCTTCTTGAGCAAAACTGGTAAAGACTTCCCAGACTCCAAATTCATTCCGTTCCATCGGAATTTGATTTTCAACCCAATTGGTGAAATCCCCTACCAAGTGAACTGCCTGAGCATTGGGTGCCCAAACTCGGAAAGTATAGCCAGACTCACCATCTTTTTCTTCCCTATGCGCTCCCAGATAATGCTGGAGGTGAAAATTCTCACCTGTCATAAAGGTGCGCAATGCTTCTCTTCTATCCATATACTCCCTTTCTGCTGTAAGCGTTTTCTGTGTTTTTATTATACTACTTTTTTAGAGAAGATTCAAGTAAATTACTATACTTCTTTAAAATTATTTTGAAAATCTACAAAAAGTTCACTTTCTCGTTCAATTGTAAAGCAATATTTTTTCAAAAAAATGTGAAAACACCTTTCTTTTCTCTACTATAATACCAAAAAGTTCGTATTTTTCTATGATTATTATTGTTTTATAGCAAAAAAATAAAACCAGGAAAACAATTTCCTGATTTTACACGTTTGATGAAAATATTTATCAAATTTTCTATACAAGTGAGTTATCAACTAAGTTCTTTCTATTCGTTCACTTCCAATGATGTGTTAGAATAGCGAGATAGATGGTCTTTATAAAACACTCAAGACAGCTAGACTAATATCATCTAACACATTATCTTCTTTTGAACGACTATTAGTTACCAACATAGCTAAATTTCCTGCATTTTCAAATTGATAGGGTTCTGATTTAGCATTCACAACCACCAAGAGGTGTTCTTTCCCATGAACTTCATAGATAAGGCAGCCGCTATGTTCAATCGCAGAATGCACAAAGACATGATGGTAAATTTCATCATAGCTAGAGTAAGAAAAGGCACCAGTTTTTGTCTTCAATCGGATGACTTGACGGATAAACTCAATACTGTCTTGACGCTCATTGATCAAATCCCAGTTGACTTGGTTCACACTGTCAGGAGCATTATAGCTATTCATCGCACGCTCTCTATCATCATGGGTCAACTCACCATTCTCACCAGTCGCAACCAGTTTGGTACGACCAAATTCTTGACCGATTTCCATAAAGGCCATCCCTTGCATGAGTAGGTTCATAGCTGTGGCTGTCTCGACCTTGCGCATGATTTGTTCTGAACTTTGGTTTGGATGAAGGGTTGCCAATAAATCGTGAAGATTGTAATTGTCATGGGCTTCCACATAGTTAAGCACCTGATTTGGATGTGTATAGGTTCCTAATTCACGACTTCCTAGGATTGCTTTGGCTAGAATTGGCTCTGTCGCAGCACCGCTGACAAAACCTGACTTGATAGCACCATAAACTTCTCCACCTTTGACAGCATCACGCTGATTGTCATTAAAGAAACCAATATTTGGCATTTCGTAGGCGTTGTCTTTCTTAGCCTTATCATAAGGTGCAAGACCTGTTCCCATATCCCATCCTTCTCCATAGAGGATAATGTTAGGGTCGATTTCATCCAAACTCTGACGAATCATCTGCATGGTCTTGACATCATGAATCCCCATCAAGTCAAAACGGAAGCCGTCAATATTGTATTCTTGCACCCAGTATAGAAGAGAATCAATCATATACTTGCGGAACATTTCGTGTTCACTGGCTGTTTCATTTCCAACACCCGTTCCATTCTGGAAGGTACCGTCTGGATTCATACGATAATAGTAATCAGGGACAGTTGTTTGGAAAGGTGCATCAACAACTGAGAAGGTATGGTTATAGACTACATCCATAATGACACCAATACCCGCATCGTGGTAAGCTTGAACCATGGTCTTCAAATCGCGAATGACCTGAGCTGGATCATCTGGATTAGTTGAAAAACTAGTTTCTGGCGCGTTATAGTTTTGTGGGTCATAACCCCAGTTGTAGGTTACATTCCCATCCTCATCGTATTCTTTATGACGGTCTGCAATTGGTTGCAACTGAACATAATTGTAGCCCAACTTCTTGATGTGATCAAAAGCAGTTGACTGGCCGTACTGGTTAACTGTTCCAGTTTGAGCAGCACCTAAGAAAGTTCCTCGAAGATGTTCATCCACACCTGAGGTCGGTGATTTGGTCAAATCACGAATGTGCATTTCACAAATAACTGCCTTACATGGATTTGCCAAGCGCCAAGTAGCCTCTGAACCGTGCTTGACCTCGAAGTTTGCAACTTGCTTTTCTTCATGGCTCAGGATAGCTGAACGTTTGCCATCAGGACTGGTCGCGATGGTATAGGGATCGCGTGTCACTGTTTGGTGGTGAGGGAATTGGACTTGATACTGATAAGCCTTACCAGTCAAATCTTCCTCAACATCCAAACTCCAGACACCGATTGTATTGTCCTTGTGATTATAAGAGTAGCTATTGCCTCTCTCCATCTCAAAGGTCTTCCAAACAGGAGCATCATTAGCAGCTGATTCATAAACGACAACCTGCACTTCTGTCGCTGTTGGAGCCCAGAGAGCAAAACGAGCCTGATTGTCCTCTACACGGCAACCCAATTCCCCTTGGTAGCCCCAGTGGTGGTCGAAACTAGCGCTATTGATAGCCTTGTCAAAAGCAAAAGGATTTTGATTTTTATAGAAAGGACTTGCAATTGCAGGATTTTCAGAATAATAAATTCTATCATCGCCTTCCAAAATCCAGACCTCTGTTAAGAGGGGATAGTGATTAAAACGGATAGCATATTCTTTACTAGTTTGGCCTGTGTGAACCACAAAATTCAAGCTTTCTAAGGGATGAGCACTTGGGTGTTCAAAGCTAAATAAGGCTCCAAAATAATCTTCTTGGTAAGTTAGTAAATCAATTCGTTGATCCTTACTCTTTACAAAAGAGCAAGTGTCGTATTCACCATTCTTGCGATGGTAATGAATGCGCATAGGGTAGTTATACATTTTTATTTTTCCTTTTTACTTTTTAATTCGTTTCTATTTCACTAATAAATTCTTGACTAATCTCGTCTCGATTGACAAAAAATTCGATGTGATGATGGCAGACTTGAAGTTCAACTGGGGTATCTCCTCCATATTCCCCATCTAGGTTCAGCATAAATGGTTCTTGGTCATCTAAAACTTCTAAACGTAGTTTGCTAGTTTTAAGGTATTCGATATTGACGTCTGAGACATGCTGACCACCATTAATGGCCTGTATCAATAAGCCCAACATATCAAATAGCTTGTCTGTCTTGACCAAAATCAGAGTAAAATTACCATCGTCTAACTTGGTATCAGGCGCTAACTGCTCAAACCCTCCAATGGAATTGGTCAAGGCAGTCATAACCACCCGTGAA
>NZ_VMLA01000104.1:0-4111 GCF_013276425.1 Streptococcus sp. 3874
CTCTTTTTAACTTAGCGATCTGTCTATCAGATTGCTTTTTTCTTTTTCCACTATACGGATATCGTCTTGGTCTCATTTTCTTTCCCTCCCTACGCTTGACTAAATGCGTTCAGTTCCATGATTTTCATCTTGGTATTGGTGCTTGGCTCCCACGTCATCCAGTAAGCTAGAGCGGCATCCGCATGCTTCTTGGGTAGCAAGTCATAGCGACTAATGTTGAAGTGGTCTTTAAAGTCAATCTCAGCTTGTCTAAATACCGACTGAGCAAAAATCTTATCCGCATAAGCTGGGCTATCAATGCCACCCAGGCAAGCCACAACCCTAGCCTTACGCTTCTTCAGGAGCGACTGAGCATAGCTTGGATGAATCGGTTGCTCACTCTTGAGGTAGTCGATATCTTCCAACATGCTAGTCTGTTGCTCACGCAATTTCTTCTGTCCAGTAAAGAGAGCGATAAAAGCATCCTCGTCCAAATCCTCGCGAATAAATCCGCCCTGCTTACGAATAGCTGGCAAGACCTCTGATGTCACCCAGCGCTTGAACTCCTTAGCTTGAGGCAACTTGCTGGATAAGATAAGAGAGTAGAGACCAGATTCGTTGATGATCAACATATCTTGTGTTCCACCACTAGTAGGGATGCCCTGTTTTAGGGCGTCCTCTTCATCAACGTGAAGAGCAATCGCATTTCTAGCCTTGCTATATCCTAGGATGTCTGCAACATCTTTCCCAACGAACCACGGCTCGTCATCAATTGTCAAAGTACGGACTTCCTGCCCGTGAAAATTAAAAATTTCGTTCATAAAGTTCCTTTCTAAATTTGGTATAATGAAAATAAAACTCGCCAGAGCTATTTAAGTAAAGTATTTTTAAACGACTGTTTGACAGATACTATATGAGGCGCTTCACGGTTATTTATATAATCAACCTGAATAAGTGTCTCTGGCACTTCATCTTTCTTTGTTTCCCAAATTATCTTGATACCTTGAAGACAAATATCTTCTGTTTGAAAATCAACCCCGTTCAAAATAACTCGTGGAATACTAGAGTCGCTATCTATCTTAATTTCTAAATTTTGAATTGGTAGTAAATTTTTTGATAGGCTGCTCATATCTCTTTCCTTCCTATTGTTCTCCCCATTTTGCTATAATTAAAGCAGATCCTTGAGAAATTCTTCAAGTTCCTTACGCTGAGACTCAGCAAGCTCTGCTCTTTCAATAGCTTGTTGAGTCATCAGTGTTTTAAGACTACTACTTAATTTTTTTCTATCGATGTAACTATTTTTAAATCCCTTATTTGCCATCTCTTCCTCTCCTTTCTATTTTTCTCTCCTTTTTGCTATAATAAAAGCAGAAAGGAAGTGATCTAATGCCACAAATCACCAATGATAATGTCCAGATTTGGACACTCTATATCACAGTAATAATTGCAGTTATCGGTTTTGTTTTTAATACCATTTCACTCTGGCAAACAAAGAAAGCTACAGAGGATATGGCAAAGCCTTATATTAATGTTTATGTAGATGTCTATGCAGTTAAAAATCAACAACGTACCTTTGTTTTTAAAAACTTTGGCCAAACTCCAGCATATATAGATAATATTCAGATAGATGGCGAATTGGATCCATTGAATTCTGTACACCGCTTCAACTCACTTATCGGAAATATGATTGCCCCAGGACAAAAATTTACATCATCAATAGACCCAGATTATAAAGGTCGAATTACACTGACAATTACTTACTCCGATAGCAAGAAACACAAATATATAGACAAGTTTGTACTTGATGCTACATTGGCATCTGCAATGTTCTACACTGTAAACGAGAGCAATAAAAGCGATTCTCCAGCTACAGCTATCAGACAATCGACCATGGCTCTATTACGCGATCTACGATAGAACCATCTCCGAGCGATTTTACAGTTCAAACATCACGTAAGAATTCAATTTTTATCTCAACAGTTTCATCGTCAAGTGTATTGGCGATGATTTTATTTTTTGCGTCAATCGCTTCGTTCAAGTCTTTACAAGTTAATTCATAAAATACATTTACATTTGCATTCATCTCTTCCCCTCCTACTCCAGCACCTTACTGCCGACTACCAATCGTTTAACGACAACGTCCATCTCCTTAAATTCGGCATTCTCTGCACAGTAGCGGACGCTCTCGCTGATGATGTGACAAATAGATACGCCGTATTCGTTCGCCAGCTCCGTAGCAATCTCCCAGGCATCTTTGTCAATCCGTGTTACTTTTTGCGCTGCGTTGTTCATAGTATTTCCTCCTACAACATATCTTCCACCCTACACCCTAGCGCCTTAGCGATGACCACCGCCTGCGACAGCGTCACTGCCTTCAGGTCGTTCTCGATCCGTGACAAGGTCGTGTAGTCTATCAAGGTTCGCTTAGCAAGCTCACGCAAGCCCAGCTTTTGAGCCGTTCTCAGCTCCCTCATTTTCGCTCCATACATTGACTTTTTCCTTTCTACTAATAGGTCTTTTCAAAACTGTTGGTACTTGTCAACAGTTTTGATAGAATTATTCTATCGATTTTGAAAAAAGTTTGACCTTTTTGATGTTTCCGTTTTGGTGACTATCTTGGTAAAAAAATTTCTTGCAATGGTTTATTAAAAAAACTATGCAAGAAAAACATTTCATCTTGAGTAAAAGGACGTTGCCCCTTTTCTTTCTGACGATATGCCGTTTCGGATATCCCAAGTTTATCTGCCAAATTTTTTTGCGTCAATCCTTTGGATTTACGTAATTCATACAAAAGTATTTGCAAATCATAACCACCTCCCTATCTGAAAATTAAATATAAAATTAGTACGATAATACCAGACCAGAACAATATACTCGGAATAAGTCCACCTCGAATTTCCAAGGAAGTTTTTGCATGATTGTCTTGATTTATCTTTTCGTAATCAAAGTTACCAAACAAGAATTTTTTCCAATCCATATTTTTCTCCTTTTTCTTGCAGGAGATACAGCCTATATGATACAATGACAGTACCCCTTTAAAGGGGAGGGGCTTTAGGTCAGCCCCTTGTAAACTTCTACCACTCTATTGAGTAGTGAAGTTCGAATTTGAACCAGAGAATTTGGATTTTTAAGCCGAATTCTCTTTTTTTAGGTCTTTGTTCCTGTCGCCTCATTGGCTGCACCTCCTTTTTTATTTGGTTGATTATCTCAACCATGATTTAATTATATCACCGTTTTGGTGACAAGTCAACACTTTTTTAATGAAAAAATAAAAAAAGTTGCGTTTTCGGTGACTTTTTTATATAATCTACATATAACATAACAGGAGTAAAAAATATGGACTTAAAAAAATACATAGGAAATCAGATAAAGCTATTCAGAAAATCATCTGGTTTTACTCAAGATGAACTTGCTCAAAAGCTAAATACAACAAAACAAACCATTAGTAGATATGAAAAGGGGGAGCGTAAAGCTAATCAAGATATGCTATTTTCTCTATGCGATATTTTGGGTGTAAGTATTGATGACTTCTTTCCATCTATTAGTAATAATTCTGCCACCCCCACAGCGTCCCCAGATTTGCTCACACAGCAGATAACGGACAAGGTGGTACAATTAACCCCAGATAATAAAAAAATCGTCCTACGGACTTCTGAGGAGCTTCTGAAGAGTCAAGACGCAAACGGCGAGATGTACACAGAGAAAAACGAAGAAGAAACGAAGAAAAACGAAGTATCGGAAGTTATCAGCTTGTACCAAGTTGAGGTTGTATCTGAGACGGCAGCAGCTTCTGGATTTAACTATGGATTTGGCTACGACGATACAGACAGAGAGACTATAGAGGTTGACGAGCAACCACCACGTCACGATATTGCGACTAAGGTAAGTGGAGACTCCATGCAACCTGACTACCAAGACGGAGATATTCTCTATTTAGTAGACAAAGGACTGACCACCTACAACGGAGATTTGGCAGTTATCGCATATGGAGACCGTTCTTACTTCAAAAAGATATACACCGAAAACGGACGCTTACGCCTAGTGTCGCTCAATGACAAGTACGAAGACATCATCCTAGACTTCCCACCAGCCGAAGACACACACATCAAGATTTATGCAGTTATCGGGGTGT
>NZ_VMLA01000105.1:0-18030 GCF_013276425.1 Streptococcus sp. 3874
GAGGCATCGTTGTTGGTGGCGCTATTACTAGACCAAAAGAGATTACAGAACGCTTCGTTGCTGGTCTTAAATAAGATGTGAGGGGGGAGTTTTATATTTAAAGTTTTACAAAAAGTTGGAAAAGCTTTTATGTTACCTATAGCTATACTTCCTGCAGCAGGTCTACTTTTGGGGATTGGTGGTGCACTTTCAAACCCAACCACGATAGCAACTTATCCAATACTAGACAATAGTATTTTTCAATCGATATTCCAAGTAATGAGCTCTGCAGGAGAGGTTGTATTCAGTAACTTGTCACTACTTCTCTGTGTGGGATTATGTATTGGCTTAGCGAAACGAGATAAAGGAACCGCTGCGTTAGCAGGAGTAACTGGTTACTTAGTTATGACTGCAACGATCAAAGCTCTGGTAAAACTTTTTATGGCAGAAGGATCTGCAATTGATACTGGAGTTATTGGAGCATTAGTTGTCGGAATAGTTGCCGTATATTTGCACAACCGATATAGCAATATTCAATTACCTTCCGCTTTAGGATTCTTTGGAGGTTCACGCTTCGTTCCTATTGTTACATCGTTCTCTTCTATCTTAATTGGCTTTGTCTTCTTTGTTATTTGGCCACCTTTCCAACAACTTCTTGTTTCTACAGGTGGATATATTTCTCAGGCAGGTTCAATTGGAACTTTTCTATATGGATTTTTAATGAGACTTTCTGGAGCAGTAGGCTTACATCATATAATTTACCCTATGTTTTGGTATACTGAACTTGGTGGTGTTGAAACTGTTTCAGGACAAACAGTGGTTGGAGCTCAAAAAATATTTTTTGCTCAATTAGCCGATCCGGCTCATTCTGGATTATTTACAGAAGGAACAAGGTTTTTTGCAGGTCGTTTCTCAACAATGATGTTCGGTTTACCGGCTGCCTGTTTAGCGATGTACCATAGTGTTCCTAAGAATCGTCGTAAAAAATACGCGGGTTTGTTTTTTGGAGTTGCTTTAACATCTTTTATTACCGGTATTACAGAACCAATTGAATTTATGTTTCTATTCGTCAGTCCGGTTCTATATGTTGTTCACGCATTCCTTGATGGTGTCAGCTTCTTTATTGCAGACATCTTAAATATTTCAATAGGAAACACATTTTCAGGAGGTGTAATCGATTTTACTTTATTTGGAATTTTGCAGGGGAACGCTAAGACGAATTGGGTTCTTCAGATTCCATTTGGACTTATTTGGAGTGTTTTGTATTATATTATTTTTAGATGGTTCATTACTCAATTCAACGTTCTAACGCCAGGAAGAGGAGAAGAAGTAGATTCTAAAGAAATTTCTGAATCCGCAGATTCAACTTCAAATACTGCGGATCATTTAAAACAGGATAGCCTACAAATTATCAGAGCCTTGGGTGGATCAAATAATATAGAAGATGTAGATGCTTGTGTGACACGTTTACGTGTAGCTGTAAAAGAAGTTAATCAAGTTGATAAAGCACTTTTAAAACAAATTGGTGCAGTTGATGTCTTAGAAGTGAAGGGTGGCATTCAAGCAATCTATGGAGCAAAAGCAATCTTATATAAAAATAGTATTAATGAAATTTTAGGTGTAGATGATTAAGTACTTACTGACTTAATAAAAAATAGAGGAGAGTGATTGATGAGTAGGAAAAAATGAAAACGTATATAAATGCAAAGAACTCATTATCCAAGTTGGATACGCTTATAAAATAGGAGAATACAAATGAAATTTAGAAAATTAGCTTGTACAGTACTTGCGGGTGCTGCGGTTCTTGGTCTTGCTGCTTGTGGCAATTCTGGCGGAAGTAAAGATGCTGGTAAATCAGGTGGTGACGGTGCCAAAACAGAAATCACTTGGTGGGCATTCCCAGTATTTACCCAAGAAAAAGCTGGTGACGGTGTTGGAACTTATGAAAAATCAATCATCGAAGCGTTTGAAAAAGCAAATCCAGATGTAAAAGTGAAATTGGAAACCATCGACTTCAAGTCAGGCCCTGAAAAAATCACAACAGCCATCGAAGCAGGAACAGCTCCGGACGTACTCTTTGACGCACCAGGACGTATCATCCAATACGGTAAAAATGGTAAATTGGCTGAGTTGAACGACCTTTTCACAGATGAATTTGTTAAAGATGTCAATAACGAAAACATCATACAAGCAAGTAAAGCTGGAGACAAGGCTTACATGTATCCAATTAGTTCTGCCCCATTCTACATGGCAATGAACAAGAAAATGCTAGAAGATGCTGGAGTGGCAAACCTTGTAAAAGAAGGTTGGACAACTGATGATTTTGAAAAAGTATTGAAAGCACTCAAAGACAAGGGCTACACACCAGGTTCATTGTTCAGTTCTGGTCAAGGGGGAGACCAAGGAACACGTGCCTTTATCTCTAACCTTTATAGCGGTTCTGTAACAGATGAAAAAGTTAGCAAATATACAACTGATGATCCTAAATTCGTCAAAGGTCTTGAAAAAGCAACTGGCTGGATTAAAGACAATTTGCTCAATAATGGTTCACAATTTGACGGTGGGGCAGATATCCAAAACTTTGCCAACGGTCAAACATCTTACACAACCCTTTGGGCACCAGCTCAAAATGGTATCCAAGCTAAACTGTTAGAAGCAAGTAAGGTAGAAGTAGTAGAAGTACCATTCCCATCAGACGAAGGTAAACCAGCTCTTGAATACCTTGTAAACGGATTTGCAGTATTCAACAATAAAGACGACAAGAAAGTCGCTGCATCTAAGAAATTCATCCAGTTTATCGCAGATGACAAAGAGTGGGGACCTAAAGACGTAGTTCGTACAGGTGCTTTCCCAGTCCGTACTTCATTTGGAAAACTTTATGAAGACAAACGCATGGAAACAATCAGCGGCTGGACTCAATACTACTCACCATACTACAACACTATTGATGGATTTGCTGAAATGAGAACACTTTGGTTCCCAATGTTGCAATCTGTATCAAATGGTGACGAAAAACCAGCGGACGCTTTGAAAGCCTTCACTGAAAAAGCGAACGAAACAATCAAAAAAGCTATGAAACAATAGTCCTTAGTTATTCTATAAAAAGTAGTTTTTTAAAGAAGCTAAGAGTGTATACCCCCTTTTCCCTCTACACAGATAGTGTAAGAAAAGGGGGCTTTTGTTTAAAATGTAAGAAACTGTCACGAAATTAAAATGAAGTTCTTACATAAGCGAATCATAAAAAATTTCATTTTGATTTTAAAACAGTTCAAGAAAGTCAAAAAATTATTCTATTTGAAAGAGAGGTGCCGACTGTGAAAGTCAATAAAATTCGTATGCGGGAAACAGTGATTTCCTATGCTTTCCTAGCACCAGTGTTGTTCTTCTTTATTATCTTTGTTTTAGCACCAATGATTATGGGCTTCGTCACAAGTTTCTTTAACTATTCTATGACTAGTTTCCAATTTGTGGGCTTAGATAACTATGTCCGTATGTTTAAAGATCCTGTCTTTGCAAAATCTCTGATTAACACAGTTATTTTGGTTATTGGATCTGTGCCAGTTGTTGTTCTATTCTCACTCTTTGTAGCATCGCAAACCTATCACCAAAATGCTATTGCCAGATCCTTCTACCGTTTTGTCTTCTTCCTTCCTGTTGTAACAGGTAGTGTTGCCGTAACGGTTGTATGGAAATGGATCTATGATCCATTATCAGGTATCTTGAACTTTGTGCTTAAATCAAGTCATATCATTACTCAAAACATTTCATGGCTTGGTGATAAGCACTGGGCATTGATGGCGATTATGATTATTCTCTTGACCACTTCAGTTGGTCAGCCCATCATCCTTTATATCGCTGCTATGGGGAATATTGATAATTCACTGGTTGAAGCGGCGCGTGTTGATGGTGCAACTGAGTTTCAAGTTTTCTGGAAGATTAAATGGCCAAGCCTTCTTCCAACAACTCTTTATATTGCAATCATCACAACAATTAACTCCTTCCAGTGTTTCGCCTTGATTCAGCTTTTGACATCTGGTGGTCCAAACTACTCGACAAGTACCTTGATGTACTACCTGTACGAAAAAGCCTTCCAATTGACAGAATACGGCTATGCCAACACAATTGGTGTCTTCTTGGCAGTCATGATTGCTATCGTAAGCTTTGTTCAATTTAAAGTACTTGGAAACGACGTAGAATACTAAAGAAAGGAGACAGTTATGCAATCTACAGAAAAAAAACCATTAACAGCCTTTACTGTTATTTCAACAATCATTTTGCTCTTGTTGACTGTGCTGTTCATCTTTCCATTCTACTGGATTTTGACAGGGGCATTCAAGTCACAGCCTGATACCATTATGATTCCGCCACAATGGTTCCCTAAAATGCCAACCATGGAAAACTTCCAACAACTTATGGTGCAGAACCCTGCCTTGCAATGGATGTGGAACTCAGTATTTATCTCATTGGTAACCATGTTCTTAGTCTGTGCAACCTCATCTCTAGCAGGTTATGTATTGGCTAAAAAACGTTTCTATGGTCAACGTATCCTATTTGCTATCTTTATCGCTGCTATGGCGCTTCCAAAACAAGTTGTCCTTGTACCATTGGTACGTATCGTCAACTTCATGGGAATTCATGACACTCTTTGGGCAGTTATTTTGCCTTTGATTGGATGGCCATTTGGGGTCTTCCTCATGAAACAGTTCAGTGAAAATATCCCTACAGAATTGCTCGAATCAGCTAAGATTGATGGCTGTGGTGAGATTCGTACCTTCTGGAGCGTAGCCTTCCCGATTGTGAAACCAGGGTTTGCAGCCCTTGCAATCTTTACCTTCATCAATACTTGGAATGACTACTTCATGCAATTGGTAATGTTGACTTCACGTAACAATTTGACCATCTCACTTGGGGTTGCGACCATGCAGGCTGAAATGGCAACCAACTATGGTTTGATTATGGCAGGAGCTGCCCTTGCTGCCGTGCCAATTGTAACAGTCTTCCTAGTCTTCCAGAAATCCTTCACACAAGGGATTACTATGGGAGCGGTCAAAGGATAATACTCTGCGAAAATCGAATGCAAACTAGGTCAGCGTCACCTTGCCATACTTAAGTATTGCCTGCGGTTAGCTTCCTAGTTTGTTCTTCAATTTTCATTGAGTATAAGAGAATATAGAGGTTATAAGTGTCTACAAAATGTTGGGTATTTGCTTACCTTAGAGATTTTGTCAGACACTTATCAACTTAAGAATGGTTTTAGTTAACTATCAGAAACGAAGGAAAGAGTATGATTTTTGACGATTTGAAAAATATTAGCTTCTATAAAGGGATTCATCCCAATCTTGACAAGGCAATTGATTATCTTTATGAACATCGTAAAGATTCATTCGAGTTAGGAAAATATGATATTGATGGTGACAAGGTCTTTCTAGTTGTTCAAGAAAATGTCCTAAATAAAGCTGAAAATGACCAGTTTGAACATCACAAGAACTATGCAGACTTGCATTTGTTGGTAGAAGGGCATGAATATTCGAGCTACGGTTCACGTATCAAAGACGAGGCAGTAGCATTTGACGAAGCAAGTGACATTGGTTTTGTCCATTGTCATGAACACTACCCACTCTTATTGGGTTATCACAATTTTGCGATTTTCTTCCCAGGAGAGCCACATCAACCAAATGGTTATGCAGGTATGGAAGATCAAGTTCGCAAGTATTTGTTTAAAATTTTAATTGATTAAAAATAGGATGAATTGTTTTTTTTGTAAAGCTTTGATAATACTCTACCATGAAATTGATCTTTGTGAGGTAGAGAAATGAGAATAAAATATTTAAAAATTGGTATCTTCTTGTCAGTCTGTTTATTGCTAATGAGTAATATTTTACCTTCAATTGTGTATGCGAATGAAGTTTCGCATATCCAAACTATACAGTCAGAAATAGATCGAATAGATGCAAAATTATCTCAAAATTACTTGCTAACTGAACAAGAAATTAAGGATCTGGTGGAAGATAGCAAAGGAGTCTATCCAGACATATCAGATGAACGTAAAATTGAATTGCTAGAAATGGTATCTTCTAAGTATGCTGCAAGAGCTAGTTTCTTGGATGGACAGGGAATTACAGTTGATGAGATGGCTTGGATAATTAGGGGCATTGTGAATGCATTGATTGGTAGATACATAAAATTAGGTACTTATGCGGCTAAGTATGGTATTAGTATGGCACGCTCGATCTTAAGTAGGGCAGCTGCAACTGCAGCAGCAAGAGTAGGATTAGCGACCAAGATTTCTGGATGGATTTTACGAGTAGCTGTGAATGTAGCTGATGTATATGGTAATTTTGCCTACAATATTGCTGCAGCTTGGGATGCACATGATAAAATTCCTAACAATGGTCGTATAAACTTTTAAAATGTGAGAATGAAAGCACTTTGTATTTTTTTATTGAAAGCACTTTGTATTTTTTTATTGAATATGTTAGCTTGGACAGTGCTTGCAATGATAATCCGTGGAGGGCTAGATGGATTTAATGAGCATACTTGGAGTACTATTTTAATTGCTTCGCTGTCCGGGATATATATAGATTATATGTCCATAGATAAAAGTAGAAAAAAGTCCAAAAGAAAAAAGAAAAAATAGATTTGTTCATGGTAGGGACTTATGAAAGCTTTACTGACAAAAAAGAAAACAGTTTACAAAGAAAAATGATGGAGGAGCAAACATGGCACAAAAAGGAGTAAGCC
The DNA here is from genome assembly GCF_013276425.1 of Streptococcus sp. 3874. Classification (NCBI taxonomy): domain Bacteria; kingdom Bacillati; phylum Bacillota; class Bacilli; order Lactobacillales; family Streptococcaceae; genus Streptococcus; species Streptococcus sp. 3874. The sequence goes on from NZ_VMLA01000105.1 coordinate 6,721, forward strand.
TTATCAAGGCAGCATTTGATACAGACAACTTTCTCATGCGTTTCAGTGAGAAAGTCTTGGACATCGTGACAGCCAATCTTCTTTTTGTCGTCTCTTGTTTGCCCATCGTGACGATTGGAGTGGCTAAAATCAGCCTCTACGAGACCATGTTTGAGATTAAGAAGAGCAGACGGGTGCCTGTTTTTAAAATCTATCTAAGATCTTTCAAGCAAAATCTGAAACTAGGTTTTCAGTTGGGGATGTTAGAATTAGGAATTGTATTTCTTACCTTTTCAGATCTCTATCTTTTCTGGGGTCAAACAGCTCTGCCCTTCCAATTGGTTAAAGCTATTTGTTTAGGTATTCTTATTTTCCTTACCATTGTGATGCTGGCTAGCTATCCAATCGCTGCGCGCTATGATTTAACTTGGAAAGAAGTGTTACAGAAAGGGCTTATCTTGGCTAGTTTTAACTTTCCTTGGTTCTTCCTCATGTTAGCCATTCTTGTCCTCATTGTGATGGTTCTTTATCTGTCCGCCTTCAGTCTACTCTTAGGTGGCTCAGTCTTCCTACTTTTTGGGTTTGGACTATTGGTCTTTATCCAGACTGGATTGATGGAGAAAATTTTCGCAAAATATCAATAGGAGTCTTATTTCTGAAACTACTTTCAAAGGCTTCAAACGCTATTCTATAAGCTAGAAACTAAAATCTAAGTGTCTATAAGATATTGAAAGCCTTTTCGGTAAAGTGTATACTAAAGAAGTAAAGAAAGAATCTGCTTTAGCAGAAAATAAAAATAATAGGAGAAAATCTATGTCAGATTTGAAAAAATACGAAGGTGTCATTCCAGCCTTCTACGCATGTTATGATGATCAAGGAGAAGTAAGCCCAGAACGTACGCGTGCCTTGGTTCAATACTTCATTGATAAAGGTGTTCAAGGCCTCTATGTTAATGGTTCTTCTGGCGAATGTATCTACCAAAGCGTTGAAGACCGCAAGTTAATCTTGGAAGAAGTCATGGCAGTTGCCAAAGGGAAATTGACCATCATTGCTCACGTTGCTTGCAACAATACCAAAGACAGTATGGAACTTGCTCGCCATGCAGAAAGTTTGGGTGTAGATGCCATTGCAACGATTCCACCAATTTACTTCCGCTTGCCAGAATACTCAGTCGCTAAATATTGGAACGATATCAGTTCTGCAGCTCCAAATACAGACTACGTGATTTATAACATTCCTCAATTGGCAGGGATTGCTTTGACTCCAAGCCTTTACACTGAAATGTTGAAAAATCCACGTGTTATCGGTGTTAAGAACTCTTCTATGCCAGTTCAAGATATCCAAACCTTTGTTAGCCTTGGTGGGGAAGACCATATCGTCTTTAACGGTCCAGATGAACAGTTCTTAGGTGGCCGCCTCATGGGTGCTAAAGCTGGTATCGGTGGTACTTATGGTGCTATGCCAGAACTCTTTTTGAAACTCAATCAGTTGATTGCTGACAAAGACTTGGAAACAGCGCGTGAATTGCAATACGCTATCAATGCAATCATTGGCAAATTGACTGCTGCACATGGAAATATGTACGGTGTCATCAAAGAGGTTTTGAAGATCAATGAAGGCTTGAATATTGGTTCTGTTCGTTCACCATTGACACCAGTGACTGAAGAAGATCGTCCAGTTGTAGAAGCAGCTGCAGCCTTGATTCGTGAAACCAAGGAGCGCTTCCTCTAATCCATAAGGAGGTATTTATGACACACTACGTTGCAATTGATATCGGTGGAACCAACATCAAATATGGTTTGATTGACCAAGAAGGCCAACTTGTTGAATCCCATGAAATGCCAACTGAGGCGCATAAGGGTGGACCTCATATCTTACAAAAAACCAAAGATATTGTAGCCAGCTATTTAGAAAAAGGCCCAGTAGCAGGAGTTGCTATTTCTTCTGCTGGGATGGTGGATCCAGATAAGGGTGAAATTTTCTATGCTGGCCCTCAGATTCCTAACTATGCTGGAACTCAGTTTAAAAAAGAAATTGAGAGTACCTTTGAAATCCCTTGCGAGATTGAAAATGACGTCAACTGTGCAGGTCTTGCTGAGGTAGTATCTGGTTCAGGTAAGGGAGCGAGTGTCACCCTTTGCCTGACTATTGGAACCGGTATCGGTGGTTGCTTGATTATGGATGGGAAAGTTTTCCATGGTTTTAGTAATTCAGCCTGTGAAGTCGGTTATATGCATATGCAGGATGGAGCTTTCCAAGATTTGGCTTCTACAACAGCTTTAGTGAAATATGTAGCTGAAGCACATGGAGAAGATGTTGATCAGTGGAATGGCCGACGCATCTTTAAGGAAGCCACTGAAGGCAACAAGATTTGTATGGCTGGTATTGACCGCATGGTAGACTATCTAGGAAAAGGTCTGGCAAATATTTGCTATGTGGCCAATCCAGAAGTAGTCATTCTCGGTGGCGGTATCATGGGACAAGAGGCTATCCTCAAACCCAAGATCCGTACAGCCTTGAAAGAAGCCTTGGTGCCAAGCCTAGCTGAAAAAACACGATTAGAATTTGCCCATCATCAGAATACAGCAGGTATGCTTGGTGCATATTATCATTTTAAGACAAAACAATCCTAGTTTGGCTCAGCCAAACTAGGATTTTCTAATCAAATTCCCTTGACTTTCTTTATAATTGTGAGATAATAAATAAAATATATAAAGGAATTATATAAAATGACTATAGCGAATTCAAGTAAGATTGTGACCTTCCAAGCTAATAGAGAATTAGTAAATGATGCCATGGAAGTGTTAAAAGAAAAAAATCTCTCTCTTTCATCAGCACTCAGATTATTTTTAAAGAATGTTGCCGTAACAAATGAAGTAGATTTACTGAGTGAAGAGGAATTAGAGAAGGAGTATTTGTTTAGACAATTACAAGCAGAAGTTCAAGAAAGTTATGCCAAGATTGAGGCTGGATATTACTTGACAGATGAGGATGTCGTGACACGCTATGGATTATAAAAGATATAGGATTTTGTATTCTCCTAGAGTGATTGATAGTCTGGATAAAATATATCAGTATATAGCGGAGGAAATCGGTTCTGTAGAGGCTGCGAGACGAAAAGTAGCCAATATTAGAAAAGATATTAATCGGCTAGAAATTTTCCCCCAAGCTGGATTTGATGCTGATGAAAAATTTGGTAAGAAATTAGACCCTCGCTACCAAACGCGAGGATTGACCTTGAGTAAGGATTACATTGTATTGTATACAATTGTTGAGGATACCGTCAGACTTGCTTATTTACTCCCTTCAAAAAGTGATTACATGAAATTATTCAAGACTAAGTCAAGATATGACTAATTCATAATCTTGAAGAGGTATGTTTGGTGATGAATAAAAATCCTAGTTTGGCTTAGCCAAACTAGGATTTTCTGACACGTTTTTGTCTACGATAGCCGTTGAGTTTCTTATTTTCCCAGTAGCTATTAAAGATTTTTTCCTTGCTTTCGCGATTGATTTCCAAAAAGTAGGCATAAATCAAATCGATAAAGAAGAGCATAGGAAGTTGAGCGGATATTCGTTGGATATAGGAAGGCTGGCTGTGGGTGGCTACAAGAACAGTCTCTGTGTAGGCCTGGCTATCTTTATTGGGAACACTTGAAAAGAGTACAGTCTTTGCCCCCATCTCCTTGGCATCTAATAGACTATCTAAAATAGAAGGTGTTGTACCAGAAAGTGAGAAGCCCAGTACGAGACAATTTTCCTCCATAATGCTGGTTGTCCATGCAAAGCCATCTTGATCGGTCAAGGCTTCGCAGACCACACCCAGACGCATGAACCGCAATTTCATTTCACGGGCGACGAGGCCAGAACTCCCTGTTCCGAAGAAGTAGACACGCTCAGCATCTTCGATTAGCTGGGCAATTCGTTCTAGTTGGATTTCGTCAATCAAGTCTTGTGTTTGTTCCCTCATATTGCTATAACTTCTGAGGACTCGTTTGGTCAGTGGACTGTGCTTGGAGACTTGGTTGGCTTGATTTTCTGCCTGATGTTGGTATTGGAAAATAAATTCTCGGTAGCCAGTAAAGCCACACTTTTTAGCAAAGCGGGTCAAAGCAGCTTGAGAAATATGTAATTTTTGGGTGACTTGTTGAGAAGATAAATCATCTGTAATCGTTTCAGCTTGCAAAAAATAGCGAGCGATTTCTTGCTCTAGGTCTGTCATTTCTTCAAAATGTGAATCAATGATAGTTGCGATATCTGGTTTGTCCATAGGGAAAGCTCCTTTACATGAGTCATACTGGAAGACTAGATCAGGGAATAGTCACACTTCATTATAACACATAATATAAGGATAGATAAATAAAAACGCATCTCTGTTTTAAAAACGAAAAAGTCGAAAAAGCTTCTTACTTTTCCATAATTTTCTACTCAAATTGTGGTACAATTAAGAGTAAGATTTTAATTATACTCTTCGAAAATCTCTTCAAACTACGTCATCGTTGCCTTGCCGTACTCAAGTACAGCCTGCGGCTAGCTTCCTAGTTTGCTCTTTGATTTTCATTGAGTATTAGAAATGAGACTGATTTGTATGAGAAGATTTAACAGCCATTCGATTCCGATTCGGCTTAATTTATTGTTTTCAATCATCATTTTACTCTTTATGACCATTATTGGTCGTTTGTTGTATATGCAGGTTTTAAACAAGGATTTTTACGAAAAAAAGCTAGCATCAGCTAGTCAGACCAAGGTCACAAGCAGTTCTGCCCGTGGGGAAATTTATGATGCTAGTGGGAAACCTTTGGTAGAAAATACGCTAAAGAAGGTTGTTTCCTTTACGCGTAGCAATAAAATGACGGCTACAGACTTAAAAGAAACAGCTAAAAAGTTACTGACTTATGTGAGCATCAGCTCTCTAAATTTGACAGAACGCCAGCTGGCGGATTACTATTTGGCTGATCCTGAAATCTATAAACAGACAGTGGAGGCTCTCCCAAGCGAGAAACGCTTGGATTCAGATGGCAATCGCCTATCCGAATCAGAACTGTATAACAATGCGGTCGATAGTGTCCAAACGAGTCAACTAAACTATACAGAGGATGAAAAGAAAGAAATCTATCTTTTTAGTCAGTTAAATGCTGTTGGAAACTTTGCGACAGGTACCATTGCGACAGATCCTTTAAATGATTCTCAGGTGGCTGTTATTGCCTCTATTTCAAAGGAGATGCCTGGCATTAGTATTTCTACTTCTTGGGATCGAAAGGTTTTGGAAACTTCTCTTTCTTCTATAGTAGGGAGTGTATCCAGTGAAAAAGCTGGTCTCCCGGCGGAAGAAGCAGAAGCCTATCTTAAAAAAGGCTATTCTCTAAATGACCGTGTTGGAACTTCGTATTTGGAAAAGCAATATGAAGAGACCTTGCAAGGAAAACGCTCGGTAAAAGAAATCCATCTGGATAAATATGGTAATATGGAAAGCGTGGATACAATTGAGGAAGGTAGTAAGGGAAACAATATCAAGCTGACCATTGATTTGGCCTTCCAAGATAGCGTGGATGCTCTGCTGAAAAGTTATTTCAATTCCGAGCTAGGAAATGGAGGAGCCAAGTATTCTGAAGGTGTCTATGCAGTCGCCCTTAACCCCAAAACAGGTGCTGTTTTGTCTATGTCAGGACTCAAACATGACCTGAAAACGGGAGAGTTGACGCCTGATTCCTTGGGAACGGTAACCAATGTCTTTGTCCCAGGTTCGGTTGTCAAGGCTGCGACCATCAGCTCAGGTTGGGAAAATGGAGTCTTGTCAGGAAACCAGACCTTGACAGACCAGTCCATTGTCTTCCAAGGTTCAGCTCCCATCAATTCTTGGTATACTCAGGCTTACGGTTCATTCCCTATCACAGCAGTCCAAGCTCTGGAGTATTCATCCAATACTTATATGGTCCAAACAGCCTTAGGTCTTATGGGGCAAACCTACCAACCCAATATGTTTGTCGGCACCAGCAAGCTAGAGTCAGCTATGGGGAAATTGCGTTCAACCTTTGGTGAATATGGCTTGGGCTCTGCGACTGGGATTGACCTACCAGATGAATCTACTGGATTTGTTCCCAAAGAGTATAGCTTTGCTAATTACATTACTAATGCCTTTGGGCAGTTTGATAACTATACGCCCATGCAGTTGGCTCAGTATGTAGCAACTATTGCAAATGATGGTGTTCGTGTGGCTCCTCGTATTGTTGAAGGCATTTATGGTAATAATGATAAGGGAGGCTTAGGCGACTTGATTCAGCAACTGCAACCGACAGAGATGAATAAGGTCAATATATCCGACTCCGATATGAGTATCTTGCACCAAGGTTTTTATCAGGTTGCTCATGGGACTAGTGGATTGACAACTGGACGTGCCTTTTCAAATGGTGCCTTGGTATCCATTAGCGGAAAAACGGGTACAGCCGAAAGCTATGTGGCAGATGGCCAGCAAGCAACCAATACTAATGCGGTGGCTTATGCCCCATCTGATAATCCCCAAATCGCTGTCGCAGTGGTCTTTCCTCATAATACCAATTTAACAAATGGTGTAGGACCTTCCATTGCGCGTGATATTATCAATTTGTATCAAAAATACCATCCAATGAACTAGAAAGGAAATTATGCTTTATCCAACACCCATTGCCAAGCTGATTGACAGCTATTCTAAGTTACCAGGTATCGGGATTAAGACGGCTACGCGTTTGGCCTTTTATACGATTGGGATGTCTGATGACGATGTCAATGAATTTGCAAAAAATCTCCTTTCTGCTAAGAGAGAATTGACCTACTGTTCCGTTTGTGGACGTTTGACAGACGACGACCCTTGCTCTATCTGTACCGATCCGACTCGTGACCAGACAACGATTTTGGTGCTAGAGGATAGTCGTGATGTGGCAGCTATGGAAAATATCCAAGAATACCACGGGCTCTATCATGTCTTGCATGGCCTCATTTCCCCTATGAATGGTATCAGTCCAGATGATATCAATCTCAAGGGGCTCATGACTCGTCTGATGGATAGTGAGGTTTCAGAAGTAATCGTAGCAACCAATGCCACAGCAGATGGGGAAGCAACTTCCATGTATCTTTCCCGCTTACTCAAGCCAGCTGGGATCAAGGTTACGCGCTTGGCACGAGGTCTTGCTGTGGGAGCAGATATCGAGTATGCGGACGAAGTCACACTCTTACGGGCTATTGAAAATCGAACAGAGTTGTAAGTGTAGACAAATTTACGAACTCCATTCATTTATAAAAAATCAAGGAGGCTGAAAATCGTTCCTATCGGCCTCTTTTTGTATAGTGTGATGAGTAGGATCAGGTTCAAGTTTTAAAAAACCAAGCAAATATGATATACTAAAGAGCGAGTATTCTAGTAGAATTAGGACAAATAATATGAAACAAACGATTATTCTTTTATATGGTGGAAGGAGTGCGGAACGTGAAGTCTCTGTCCTTTCAGCTGAGAGTATCATGCGTGCGGTTAACTACGACCGTTTCACAGTCAAGACTTTCTTTATCAGTCAGTCAGGTGACTTTATCAAAACGCAGGAATTTAGTCAGACTCCAGGTCAAGAGGACCGTCTCATGACCAATGAAACCATTGATTGGGATAAGAAAGTTGCACCAAGTGCTATCTATGAAGAAGGGGCAGTGGTCTTTCCAGTTCTTCATGGTCCGATGGGAGAAGATGGCTCTGTTCAAGGATTCCTTGAAGTTTTGAAATTGCCTTATGTCGGTTGCAATATCTTGTCATCCAGTCTTGCCATGGATAAAATCACGACTAAGCGTGTGTTAGAATCTGCTGGCATTGCACAAGTTCCCTATGTGGCTATCGTTGAAGGGGATGATGTGACTGCTAAAATCGCTGAAGTGGAAGAAAAATTGACTTATCCAGTCTTCACTAAGCCGTCAAACATGGGTTCTAGTGTCGGTATTTCTAAGTCTGAAAATCAAGAAGAACTTCGTCAAGCTTTGGAACTTGCCTTTCAATATGACAGCCGTGTCTTGGTAGAGCAAGGGGTCAATGCCCGTGAAATCGAGGTTGGTCTCTTGGGAAACTACGATGTCAAAAGCACGCTACCAGGAGAAGTAGTCAAGGATGTTGCCTTTTATGACTACGATGCCAAGTATATTGATAACAAGATTACCATGGACATCCCAGCCAAAATCAGTGATGATGTGGTAGCTGTCATGCGTCAAAATGCAGAGACGGCCTTCCGTGCCATTGGAGGCCTCGGTCTCTCTCGTTGCGATTTCTTCTATACAGATAAGGGAGAGATTTTCCTAAACGAGCTCAATACCATGCCAGGTTTCACCCAGTGGTCAATGTATCCACTACTTTGGGACAATATGGGAATCAGCTACGCAGAACTAATCGAGCGTTTGGTTGACCTTGCCAAGGAAAGCTTTAACAAGCGCGAAGCGCATTTGCTATAAAATGAAAGAGAGGGTAGAAGCCAGAACCATCACTGCCAGGTGACTAGAGTTCTCGGGCTTCGACCCTTTTTAAAGGAGTAGAAATGAAATTAACAATCCATGAAGTTGCCCAAGCTGTTGGAGCTAAAAATGATGTTAGTCTTTTTGCGAACGCCCAGTTAGAAAAGGCTGAGTTTGACAGTCGATTGATTGGGACTGGAGATTTATTTGTGCCACTCAAAGGTGCGCGTGATGGTCATGACTTTATCGAAACAGCCTTTGAAAATGGTGCGGTAGCAACCCTGTCTGAGAAAGAAATCGCAAATCATCCCTACATTCTAGTAGACGACGTGTTGACTGCATTTCAAAAACTAGCTGCCTACTATCTTGAAAAAACGACTGTTGATGTCTTTGCTATTACGGGTTCAAATGGTAAGACAACGACCAAGGATATGTTGGCACATTTGCTGTCAACAATCTACAAAACCTACAAAACTCAAGGAAACTACAATAACGAGATTGGTCTTCCTTACACAGTTCTCCATATGCCTGAAGGAACAGAAAAGTTGGTTTTGGAGATGGGACAGGATCACTTGGGAGATATTCATCTCTTGTCTGAATTGGCTCATCCAAAGATAGCCATCGTGACCTTGGTTGGAGAAGCCCATTTGGCCTTTTTCAAAGACCGTTCGGAGATTGCCCAAGGAAAAATGCAAATTGCAGATGGCATGGCTTCGAATTCCTTGCTTTTGGCCCCAGCCGACTCCATTGTAGAGGCCTACTTGCCAACTGATAAAAAGGTGGTTCGTTTTGGGCAAGGAGCAGAGTTGGAAATCACAGACTTGGTTGAGCGTAAGGACAGTCTGACCTTTAAAGCTAATTTCTTGGAACAAGCCCTTGATTTGCCAGTGACTGGTAAGTACAATGCCACTAATGCTATGATTGCTGCTTATGTGGCCCTACAAGAAGGAGTTTCAGAAGAACAAATTTGTCAGGCCTTCCAAAATCTTGAATTGACGCGTAACCGTACCGAGTGGAAGAAAGCAGCCAATGGAGCAGACATCTTGTCAGATGTTTACAATGCCAATCCAACTGCTATGAAGCTGATTTTAGAGACCTTCTCTGCCATTCCAGCCAATGAAGGGGGCAAGAAAATTGCGGTTTTAGCGGACATGAAGGAACTGGGTAACCAGTCAGTTCAACTCCATAATCAGATGATTTTGAGCCTTTCTCCAGATGTGCTGGATACCGTGATTTTCTACGGAGAAGACATTGCTGAATTGGCCCAACTTGCCAGTCAAATGTTCCCAATTGGCCACGTTTACTATTTCAAGAAAACAGAAGACCAAGACCAATTTGAAGACCTAGTCAAGCAGGTCAAGGAAAGCCTCAGTGCCAATAATCAAATCTTGCTCAAGGGCTCTAACTCTATGAACCTAGCCATGTTGGTAGAAAGTTTAGAAAATGAAACCAAGTGATTTTGTTAAGTATCTGCAAAGAATGATTGCCCTTACAGATACTGGCTTAACCTTTACAAAAGATCCTTTTGACTGTGAGCGCTACGAAGACTTGCGAAGTCTGTTATCTGAAATGTTGAATCAGGTATCAGACCTTGATGCAGACGAAGTGGCAGAACTCTTGAAACCGACCTCCGCTTATGCGACTCCCTTAATGGACGTCCGTGCTTGGATTGTTGAGGATGAGAAGATTTGTCTGGTTAGGGGACAAGGAGAGGATAGTTGGGCTTTGCCAGGTGGCTTTGGTGAAGTCGGCTATTCTCCAACTGAAAATATTCTCAAGGAAATTGAAGAAGAAACCGGTTTTAAAGCCAAAGTTGAAAGACTGCTAGCTGTTTTTGATACCAATCGTTTCCAACTACAGAGCAAACAATATGCAAAGTTTGTTTTTGAATGTAAGCTTCTCGATGGACAATTCCAAGAAAATCAAGAAATCGCTGACCTTCAATTTTTTGCAATTGACCAACTGCCGAATTTATCTGAAAAACGCATTACCAAGGAGCAAATCGAGATTCTTTGGCAGGTTTATCAAGGTCAGAGGGAGCAATATCTTGACTAAGAAGATGATTATCGTATTTCTAAATCCATTTTTGACAAATAGCATGGTATAATAATATGCAGGAAAATTTTGAATTATGAGGAAGACTAGATGAATTTATGGGATATTTTTTTTACAACTCAGCCAACAGAACCACCTAAATTTGATCTTTTTTGGTATGTTAGCCTATTTACGCTCTTAGCCTTGACCTTTTATACAGCCTATCGCTATCGTGAAAAGAAGGTTTACCAACGATTTTTCCAGATTTTACAGGCCGTTCAGTTGATCCTTCTTTATGGTTGGTACTGGGTCAATCATATGCCATTGTCAGAAAGCCTACCCTTTTACCATTGCCGTATGGCTATGTTTGTGGTACTCTTGCTTCCTGGTCAGTCCAAATATAAACAATACTTTGCATTATTGGGAACATTTGGGACATTAGCAGCCTTTGTTTATCCAGTGCCAGATGCTTACCCTTTTCCACATATCACCATTTTATCCTTTATCTTTGGTCATTTAGCACTCTTGGGGAACTCTCTAGTTTATCTATTGAGACAGTATAGTGCGAAATTGCTGGATGTGAAGGGAATTTTTCTCATGACCTTTGCCCTAAATGCCTTGATTTTTGTGGTCAATTTGGTAACAGGTGGGGATTACGGATTCTTGACAAAACCGCCATTGGTTGGGGATCATGGTCTAGTAGCTAATTATTTACTTGTTTCAATTGTGCTGGTAGCTACTATCAGTTTGACTAAGAAAATCTTAGAATTCTTTTTAGCTCAAGAAGCAGAAAAAATGATTGCAAAGAAAGCTTAACACAGAGCCAATGTCATTAAGTTA
>NZ_VMLA01000106.1:0-17469 GCF_013276425.1 Streptococcus sp. 3874
TGAAACTAAGCAACTATAATAGTCAGCACATCGTCAAGTTTTCCTGATTTGAGGTAGTTGATAGAGGATTGGAGTGTCACTCCATCAAGCCCCAGAGATATGAGCACCAAACCGCTGATCTGGTCGCAAAGGGTAAAGAGATAACCACCATGGGCGTTGCCATAGTAGTTGAGCGACGAGTCCACTACTTTGGTCGTCACCACAACGTGACCATCTCTCATTTGTTCAATTTCGTAATTTTCAAAGGCAGATATAGCGTCAAAATGAAAATCTTTCATTGTTTCCTCCTGATATTTCAAACGACACTATGATACTACTTTTTATAGGACTGTGCAAGGAGAAAGCTCCTAGTCTGGCAAAATTCCAACCTGCTCCACAAAGCGCATAAAGGCTGCCTGTCCTTGTTCTGTCTGCTTGTAGACACCTGCATCCTCCAGTACACGCGCAAAGATAGCACCAACAGAGTCCTTGACGATTTCAAGGGCTTTTTCTTTATCCGCTAGGTCTGGATGTTGGACTTTGAGTTGGTCTGCCCATTCCTGATGATAATCGGCAACTGTATCACCATCTCCCACGAGATAGCTAGCGACTTGCTCCACCTCTTCTTTCAGACGAGGTGGTAAAATAGCCAAGCCCATGACCTCAATCAAGCCGATATTTTCCTTCTTGATATGTTGGACATCCTTGTGAGGATGATAAATTCCATCAGGATGTTCTGGTGATGTTTGATTATCTCGTAAGACCAAGTCCAACTCAAACTGTCCATCGCGTTTACGAGCAATTGGTGTGATGGTGTGATGCGGTGTTCCGTCCGTCTCTGCCAAAATCTGCACACTAGAATCTGAATACTGACGCCATTCCTGGAAAATCTTATCAGCTAAGTTAATCAAATCCTCTTTGGAATCCGAAGTCAAGCGTAGGACAGACATTGGCCACTTGATAATTCCAGCCTTGACCTGCTCAAAACCAGCAAATCGGAAGGTCTTTTGCAAGGGAGCCAATTCCATAGGAAATACGTGACGGCCTCCCTGATAATGATCGTGAGTTAGAATAGAGCCCCCCACAATCGGCAGGTCGGCATTAGATCCAGCAAAATATCCTGGAAACTGCTCTACGATAGCCAACAGACGTTCAAAACTCTGACGACTAATGGCCATGGGACGATGCTGGCCATCTAAAAAGATACAATGCTCATTAAAGTAAGCATAGGGCGAATACTGGAACCCCCATTCCTGACCAACCATTTCAAAACGGATAATCCGGTGGTTGCTGCGAGCTGGGTGGTTGACCCGACCATGGTAACCCTCATTCTCTAAACAAAGTTGACACTGAGGATAATTACTAGCTTGCACCAACTTGGCTACCGCAATCTCTTTCGGATCCTTTTCAGGCTTAGAGAGATTGATGGTAATTTCAAGTTCTCCATAATCAGATGGAACACGATAAGCGATATTTTTAGCAATGGCCTTGAGTTTGATGTAGTCATTTTTCTGACTGAGTTGATAAAAATCCTCTATCGCTTGCTCAGGAGAGTAGGCATAGGCTTCCCAGAAGTCACGATTGACCTGACTCGGACAAGGAGTCACCAAGTCCATCAGTTCAGTACCAAGGATTTCACGCGCAGTCTGACTATCCTCAATCGTCTCTAATCGAACGGCTTCCTCAACTAGCTGGTCCTTGAGGTCAATCAATTTATCCAGATTGGTCTCAACTTCCAAAACACCTTCTCCCACTCGTGCCAAAACACGATTGGTCAGGTAGATTCGATCCATTTCCTCAAATGAACTTTCAGAAATGACATGTGTTACAAATTTATCTACTAAGGTCACTATAGAGCCTCCTTTTGACTAGTCAAGGACGCGAGTGCCACCTGCAACTTCAGCGATATAGAAGCTTGGAGCGTATCCAACTACTTCCTCGTAGTGTTTGCCTACAGCTTCCTTAAAGGCCTCAACAGTATCTTTTTGAACCAAGGCAATGGCACAGCCACCAAAACCAGCCCCTGTCATACGAGCACCGAGAACTCCTTCTTGTGCCCAAGCTGTGTGAACAAGGGTATCTAATTCCAAACCAGTTACTTCATAATCATGCTCCAGAGAAACGTGTGACGCATTCATCAAACGACCAAATGTTTCCAAATCACCTGCTTGAAGGGCTGCTTGAGCTTTAAGGGTACGTTGGTTTTCAAGCACAGCATGGCGAGCACGTTTCAAACGATTTTCATCTTTAATTAGATAGCTATATTGGTCAACGGCCCACTCGTCCAATTCACCCAGGGTCTGAATATCCAAGGCAACTTGCAATTCTTCCACTGCTTTTTCACACTCAGCACGACGTTCATTGTATTTAGAGTCCGCCAATTCACGGCGTTTGTTGGTGTTCATGATAACAACGACATTGTCCTTCAAATCAAGTGGCACCAAATCATACTCTAAGGTGTTGGTATCAAGGTAAATAGCACGTTGATCAGCCCCCATACCAATAGCAAACTGGTCCATGATACCAGAGTTGACTCCGATAAAGTTGTTTTCTGTTTGTTTTCCGATTTTAACCAAATCCAAACGGTCTAGTTTTAAATCAAAGAGATGCTCTGCCACGACTCCTGTCAAGAGCTCCAAGGATGCTGAAGAAGACAAGCCAGCACCATTTGGGATATTCCCATAAACATAAAAATCAAAACCTTTGTCAATCACGTGCCCAGCTTCTTGCAAGAAATGAAGAACCCCTTTTGGATAATTGGTCCAGTTGTGCTCTTTTTCAAACTTGAGGTCAGCGAGAGGCACTTCGATAATGCCCTTGTCCTCAAAGTTAGCTGAGTAGAAACGCAAGACTTGGTCGTCACGCTTACGAGCTGCACCGTAAGTTCCCAAGGAAATAGCAGCAGGAAAAACGTGCCCACCGTTGTAGTCTGTGTGTTCACCAATGTATCCAAGGAATTTCCCAAGGTCAATCCTTTTTACTAAAATTTTAGTAAAACATCAGTAAAAAGAAGAAAAATATGATATACTAACCTAATCAAGGAGGATTTATGGCTACCTTAAAAGACATTGCACAGCTAGCCTCTGTCTCTATCGCGACCGTATCCCGTGTCCTCAACCGCGACCAGAGCCTATCTGTTACAGAAGAAACCAGACACCGTATTTTAACCGTTGCTGAAGAGCTGGGCTACACCAAGCACCTCAAGACAGGCGAGTCCCATAAACCCAAGCAAAAGATTGCCATTATTCAATGGGTCAGCGAACAAGGGGAGCTAGACGACCTCTACTACTACCAGATTCGCCTAGGAATAGAAAAAAGAGCCCAAGAGTTGGACTACGATATCTTGCGCTATTTTAATGACCACCCTTTTACCCTAAGCGAGGAAGTGATTGGAATTCTCTGCATCGGAAAGTTTAGTCGAGCTCAGATTTCTGCCTTTGAAGAATACCAAAAACCCCTGGTCTTTCTAGACAGTGATACACTTTCTCTGGGGCATACTTGTATTATTACGGACTTTTACACTGCCATGAAACAGGTTGTCGATTATTTCCTCAGCCAAGGAATGGACCGTATCGGGATTCTAACAGGCCTTGAAGAAACAACTGACCAAGAAGAAATCATTCAGGATAAGCGGCTGGAAAATTTCAGAAACTACAGTCAAGCAAAAGGAATCTATCATGATGAACTGATCTTTCAAGGAAACTTTACTGCCCAGTCTGGCTATGACTTGATGAAGGAAGCCATTCAGAGCTTGGGAGACCAACTCCCACCAGTATTTTTCGCAGCCAGCGATAGTTTAGCCATCGGTGCCCTTCGTGCGCTCCAAGAAGCTGGAATCAGCCTACCAGACCGTGTCAGCCTCATTTCCTTTAACGACACCAGCCTGACCAAGCAGGTTTATCCTCCCCTCTCCAGCATCACAGTTTATACTGAAGAAATGGGGCGAGCAGGTATGGATATTCTTAACAAAGAAGTACTCCACGGTCGGAAAATACCTAGCCTGACCATGTTGGGAACCAAACTGACATTAAGAGAAAGTACCCTAAATCAAGAATAGGATAACATAAAAAACGAATAGAGTTCTAAAACTCCTATTCGTTTTTTATTCGATTACAATCATAGACTTAATTGTCTTACGTTCATCCATATCTTTGTAGGCTTGGTCGATATCTTCCAGTTTATAACTTGAAGTAAAGACGCGACCTGGATTGATATCACCATCAAGGACGGCTTTTAGTAAAAATTGCTTATCGTATGTTGTAGCAGAAGCTGCCCCACCTGCTACAGAGATATTTTGCATAAATGTCGAACCAAGAGCACGATTATTATAGTGTGGGACTCCTACAAAGCCCATACGCCCTCCATTATGAAGAACACCTAGCGCCTGTTCTATAGCAGCCTCCGTACCAACACATTCAAGTGCTGCGTCTGCTCCTCCACCGAGGATTTCACGCACCTTGGTAATTCCTTCTTGACCACGTTCTGCAACAACAGCTGTCGCACCTGACTCCATAGCCATCTTTTGACGGTCTTCATGACGGCTCATAAGGATAATTTGTGATGCTCCACGCATCTTAGCCGCGATGACAGCACATTGACCAACAGCCCCATCACCGATAACAACAACCTTGTCCCCTTTTTGAACATTTGCAACACGCGCCGCATGATAGCCTGTCGGCATGACATCTGCAAGAGTCAAAAGGGACTTGAGCATCCCTTCTGTATAGTCAGAAGGTTGACCAGGGATTTTAACCAGCGCCCAGTTTGCATAGTGGAAGCGAATATATTCTGCCTGAAAATCACCCCCCAAATTATTGCCAATATGATTGTCGCAAGAACCGTCAAATCCAGCAAGACAGGCATCACACTCACCACATCCATGTGTAAAAGGGACAATCACAAAATCACCTGGTTTCACCGTCGTAATGGCTTCCCCAGCTTCTTCAACAATCCCAATCGCTTCGTGTCCACTATTTTTGTGTCCAGCTTTCGTTTCTGGATTACGGTACCTCCATAAATCTGAACCACAAACGCACGCACGAACCACACGAATAATCACATCATCCGCTTCTATTATTTGCGGACGTTCAATGCTAGCAAGTCCAACCTGACCTGCCTTTGTATATACTGCTGATTTCATTTAAAATTTTCCTTCCTTATAAAGTTTAATTTTGAGATTTAAGCGATTTAAAGCCGTCTGTAACTGAGACAAGCGCTCCTCTAATTTTTTCTTTTCCTCTTCTAAAATACCAAGCCTCTCCTCTCGCGTTTCATCCCCCTTTTGGTAGAGCGACATATAGTCAACTAAACTGTCTACAGAGACACCTGTCGAACGAAAACACTTAATAAATTCCAGCGCTTCTATATCCTGATCTTGAAAATCACGAATCCCAGTTGCAGTACGAGTAATCGGTGGCACAAGACCAACCCGTTCATAATACCGAATCGTATCCGCTGAAATTCCCAACAAATCACTGGCAGATTTAATATTCATAGGCTAACCTCCTCTCCTTTCATTCACTGAGTTTAAGCTACTCTAACTCACTTATCTTATTATATAACTTTGAGTTGACTCCAAGTCAAGCATTTTGCACCTAATCGAAAAATTTTTATCATTAACAATCATATATCTGGAGTTTATACAATGCTCTTCTCTTACCAATTTTTGAAATATTTAAATAATAAAGAAATTACTCTATTCCAAATAAGATAGTACCCAAGTATTTTTCACTTTTTTCTAATGTTGATGCTCATAACTCCGTTCCAAGTCACACACCTTTCGCTTATGGGTTTGGTGAGTTTCTAGGTCAGCATCAATTTCAATGGTAATATTTTGAAAACCACAATCTTTTAGGAAAATTCGAATAGACTCTTTACAAGTTTCCATATGTTCCATTTCTTTTAGACAAACATGGACAATGGCATTTTTTTCCAAAGCATCCATAGTCCAGAGATTAAGCTGATTAAGGCTGGCCACATTGTCCAATCGCTCCAGGCCACTCTTTACTTGCTTGATATCAAGACCTTCTGGCACAGCATCCAAGAAAATCTTGAGTGTAGACCAAAAACGTGGAAGGGTTTTTGAAAGAATAAAGAAAGAAATGACAAGGGACAAAAGAGGATCTAGGATATACCAGTCCGTAAATCGAAGAACAATCGCCATCAGGATAACAGCTACCCACCCTAGCGTATCTTCCAGAAAATGCAAACTCAGAATAGACTCATTCTTTGTCTTTCCCTTACCAACCACCAGACTCGCTAACAGATTGATAGTAATCGCAATAATTCCTAACCAGAGAATCCCCTCATCATTGACTGGTTGCGGATGCAAAATCTTCGTGACATTTTCCAAAATGACTAGAACAGAGCCCGTTACGAGAATCACAGCTGTTACCAAGGCTCCTAGCAGGCTAAACCGCTTATAGCCCAAGGTGTACTGATTGTCTTCTTCACGATTGGAGATTGTTTCTAGAAAAGCTGATATTCCAATTGCAATCGCATCTCCCAAGTCATGCACAGAGTCAGCAAGAACAGCGCTAGAACCAAATACTCCACCTGCAATAAACTCAACAATGGCATAAGTCAAATTTAAGAAAAAAGCCACCCAAACAGCATATTTTGCCTTCATATTTCTCATTCCTTTGTTATAATAGATTTATGAACACCTTGTTCATTATCATTATCCACTAAAACTCAAAGAAAGGATAGAAGCAAAACGTCAGCTTTATTCAGTTCTGAACAATTTGCCTTAAGTGTCCATATGACTAACATTGACCGCCGTATCAGCAAAACCAAAAAAGCCATCTATCAAGCTTTTATACAACTTTTGAATGCTAAGGGTTACGAGGCCACTACTGTTCAGGATATCATTGATCTCGCAGATGTGGGACGATCCACCTTTTACTGTCACTATGAGAGTAAGGAGCTTCTTCTGGACCAGCTCTGCCGCTACCTCTTCCATCATCTTTTTGAAAGAGAGCAAGCCATTTCAACCGAAGATTACCTAGCCCACCTCTTTCTGCATTTTCAGAAAAACCAAGACCATATCACCAGTCTACTATTCTCCAAAAATGACTATTTCCTCCGTCAACTACAGAGAGAGCTTGAGCACCACGTCTATCCCATGCTGGCTGCTGATTTGAAGCAAACTCACCCAAGTCTACCTACTTCTTACCTCCAACACTTGGTCGTGTCCAACTTTATCGAGACATTGACCTGGTGGCTCAAAAAAGGTCAAGATTTCACAGACCAGGAAGTTGTCCAATTTTATCTAGACCTTCTCATTCCTAAAAATTGAATATAGAGTAAAGCTCAGTTGTCTTATTTCTAGGTTACTGAGTTTTTTATCTTTTCAACAACAAAAGAGGACCCGCCGATCCTCTTTTTCATACTATAAATCCTTGATTATCAACTATATCTGTTTTAATCGAAATCTCAAAACAGCACTTTCAAACATCTTTTCCTAGTTAAGTAAATCAGTATTCTGCTTAGCTGCCTTGCTCCATTGATACCAACCAACTAGACTGTTAATGAGATAAATTAGATATTTCCCTTGAATTTGCAGGCTTTCTCCCCACCAGAGATAGATTGAAAAGACATTGGTAGCCGCCCAGAATATCCACTGTTCACGGTAAACAGCTGTCATGAGGATTTGCCCTACCCCATTGGTTGCATCTGTGATTGAATCACGATAGGGACGATTGGCACCAATAGACTGATAAATGAAGCCAAAGGCCAACCACCAAAGCACACTAATGGAAAGATACTTTGTCCAGCCCTTGCCGTCCAGTTTACGCGCGACAAACTCCTGCTTTTCCTTCTTAAACTGTGCCTGATAAATCCAAACTAGAAGTCCAATTGGCTGCATGACTGTGAAGTAAAGTGTCGTCAGCACCTCACCATAAAAGCCTTTCTGTAGGGCCAAAATAAGGTAAATAACAGAGTTAATCAAGCCAAAAAGATAATTACTTGCTCGACCTTCCGATACAAAGATTACACAGATAATCCCTGTCAAGCTACAAATCATCCCAATCCAGTCAACAATACGATGTTCGTAAACCAACTCCAGCCAGAGAGGAAAACTTCCTAAAACCAGCAAATAAATCCACTGGGCAAAACTACGATGGGCAAAGAGGTCATCCCAGATAGCCTTCATAGTTCCTGAAAATCCTAAATCAGCCATAGCCGCAACCATACGACGGTAACCACCTGACATTTCACCTAGGGTTGTTTTGATATTTTCAATTTTCTTTTGCAAATAAGTATGCATCATTTCTCCTTTTGTTTTTAAAGAGCCGTGTCTGGATAGACTTTCGGACGCAACGCTCTATTAGATAATGAACTGCCTATACACAAGATTTCTAACCTTAGTCGACATGAGCTGAAACCCCTTATTTGTTAAGTAGTTCACAAAATATTATACACCTATTTTATGAATAGTCAACTGTCTTTACAGTAAAATTTTAGAAAATCATGAAAATTTTCTCTTTCTTTCCATTTTAAGTGACATTCAGTCATTCTCACATCAAAAAAGCCCAGACGAAATTGTCTGAGCATTCTTTTATCTAGTCGTTTAAGGAAGTTGAGTTCAGTATGTTTAAAGTCTCTACCCCATCATTTCTTCAACAAACCTTGTTCTTGTAGAAATTCCTTGGCTACTTGTTCTGCTGACTTGCCTTCAACACCGACTTGATAGTTGAGCTGGCTCATCTGGCTTTCAGTAATTTTACCAGCCAATTTATTGAGAACTGTTTCCAACTCTGGATGTTTCTTGAGAAGAGCTTCTTTCATCAGTGGAGCCCCTTGATAAGGTGGGAAGAGTTGTTTGTCATCGTCCAATACCTGTAAATCATAACGTGCCAACTCTGCATCGGTTGAATAGGCATCCGTGATTTGAATATCACCTGACTGAATTGCCTGATAGCGAAGGGCTGGCTCCATGGTCGCCACATTAAGATTGAGACCATACATTGACTGCAAGCCCTTATTTCCGTCTTCACGGTCATTAAACTCGAGAGTAAAACCTGCCTTCAGCTGCCCTTCCACTTTTTTCAAGTCCGAAATGGTCTTCAAGCCATATTCTTGAGCAATCTTTTTCGGAACAGCTACAGCATAGGTATTTTGATAAGACATGGGTTTGAGATAGGCTAGATGATCCTGTTTGGCAATACCATCACGCGCTACATCATAAACCTGCTCTGGCTCATGACTCACTTTCGGTGATGGCTGAAGTAAACTTTCAGTCACCGTTCCTGTAAATTCAGGATAGATGTCAATATCGCCTTTTTTCAGAGCTTCATAGAGAAAGCTTGTTTTCCCAAAATTTGGTTTAACAGTCGCAGTCATACTGGTATTTTCTTCAATGAGGAGCTTATACATATTGGCCAAAATTTCTGGTTCTGGACCCAATTTCCCAGCAATGACCAAGTTCTCTTTCTCTTTTTGAGCTAAGAGGGCTGGGCTATAAGACAAACCAAGCAATATGGTCACCAAGGCAAAACCAGAAAAAATCGTCCGCAATTTTGCTTTTTCCATCACTTTTAGTAGGAAGTTAAAGGCAATGGCAAGCACTGCTGAAGAAAGGGCCCCAATCAAAATCAGACTGGCATTATTACGGTCAATTCCCAAAAGGATAAAGGAACCTAGTCCCCCAGCACCAATCAAGGCAGCCAAGGTTGCCGTACCGATAATCAACACTGCTGCCGTCCGAATCCCAGACATGATAACCGGCATAGCCAGTGGAATTTCAAACTTCTTGAGTCGCTCCCATCTAGTCATCCCAAAGGCAATCCCAGCCTCTTGCAGACTCGGATCAATTCCCTTGAGTCCAGTGATGGTATTTTGTAAAATCGGAAAGATCGCATAAATTACTAGTGCTGTCAAAGCCGGCAAGGTTCCAATTCCCATCAAGGGAATAAAGAGCCCCAACAAGGCCAGAGACGGGATGGTCTGGAAAATCCCTGCAATCTGTAAGACCCAATCCGCCAACTTCTCATGATAGCGAAGATAAACAGCCAAGGGAATCGTAAGCAAAATAGCTAGTAACAAGGTCAAAAGTGACAACTGCAAATGTTGAGATAGAGCTGTCAACCAATCACTAAAACGATCCTGAAAAGTTGCAATTAAATTAGTCATGAACACTACCTCCAAACAAGTCTGCTACAAAGTCTGTTGCAGGAGCTTTTAAAATGGTCTCGGGATTCGCCACCTGACGAATCTCTCCATCCTGCAAGACAGCAATACGGTCCGCCAATTTCAGAGCTTCATCCGTATCATGGGTTACAAAAATAGTTGTCATCCCAAATTCTTTATGCAATTCTTTCGTCAGAACCTGCAACTGTTTTCTCGAAATAGCATCCAAGGCTGAAAACGGCTCATCCATGAGGAGAATCTTAGGCTGACCAATCATGGCACGGACAATACCGACCCGTTGCTGTTCTCCACCAGATAATTCACTCGGAAGTCGATGCCCATACTCGGCTACTGGTAAACCAACCTTAGCCAAGAGCTCTTCTGTTTTCTGAGCAATTTCTTCCTTAGTCCAGCCCTTCATCTCAGGAATCAGGGCAATATTTTCCTCAACCGTTAGATTGGGAAAGAGAGCAATGGCCTGTAAAACATAACCAGTATACAGACGAAGCTCCCGCTCGTCATAGTCTTTGATGCGCTTGCCATCCATATAAATATTTCCATCAGTCGGTTCCAAGAGACGGTTAATCATCTTAATCATGGTCGTCTTACCTGAGCCAGATGGACCAACTAAAACCATGAACTCCCCATTCTCAATCCGTAAATTGACATCTCTCAAGACATCTTTTTCTGTGTAACGTAAAGCTACATTCTTGTATTCAATCATTCTGTATCCTCAATTTAAAACTTGCCTCGGTTGGTCAAGCCTTCTACCTTAGGCATGACTTCCTTATTGTCCCAATGCTCCATAATTTTCCCATTTTCTAGACGGAAGATGTCATACTGTGCATAGGCAACTACGTCAATCTGAGTCCGACCATAGCTAACCACTTAGTTTCCTTGTCCTAAGAGTTGGAAAACAAAGTCAAAAGTGGCCTTTACTTACAAACAGCTAATTTGATCTATTTTAATCCTCTTTTGCCTTCTCTTTCAGATTCGCCAAAATTCTTTCTTGAAAGGCTTCAAATTGCCGAATTTCTTCCTCTGAAAAACCTTTGTAAAAAATCGTATCCAATTTCTGACTGACACGATGTCCCACTTCTTTCTGGGACTTGCCTAACTCCGTTAAAACTAAATACTTCTTACGCTTGTCTTCCCCACACGGACTAACAATTACAAGCTTTTGTTCCTCTAGCTTTTTTATCATAGTCGTCAGCGTATTATTCGCAAGCCCAGTTGCCAGAGCAATATCTGTCGCAGTTGCGCAGCCAGTTTTACTATTCCATAAAACCGCTAAAATCTTCCCCTGTTCACCCCTATAAAGAGCTTCAGGGTCTTGACTCAGTAACTTTTGAAAAATCCGCCCATTCAACAAACGAATATGATGGGCTAGCAAATGACTATCTTTCATAACACCTCCAATTTATTTCCATATCGAAATGAATAGAATAATTGTAACACTTGTTCTTTCAACTGTCAACTATTTCGATGTAGAAATAATTTTTGTTAATGATTCACACCACCATACTCCGGCTCAACTAACTTTTAACGAAAGTTTCTAAACTCCTTCGTCCTCCAGTCTACAAAAGCCTTTCATCCGTACTATCCTATATTTTATGAGGGGACACGTTTTCCCTATCAGACCATTTATTTTAAAGATAGAAGTAAATCATAATTGCTTCCATCTGCTCTTTTATCGTATATTGAAGTTGGACTAGGGCACTGTATATTCTAAAACATTGATAGAAAGCGATTTGAATTTCCCAATCAATTTGTTCGTATTTAATTTTACCTTACCCTATCTTTCTCATAGCATCCTTCAAACAGCCTATCCCCTACCGTTTGACGATTCCTCACTTCGCTCCACTTCCATTACAGAAGTTTCATCACTACTATGGTCTCGGCTAATTTCTCATGATTCCTTGTTACTACTATTTGAGCGCTCACGAGATAGGTCTTACAAAAAATGCTTTGATCCACAATGGAATCAAAGCATTTTAAAAATCTCCCCATACATAAGCGCAGAAGTTGCGGTTCCTCTGTACTTAGCTTCTTCTCTTTTGATAAAGCGGGCCAAGTTGAGCAACTCAGGTGCTGGATGTCTGGGATTTTTGAGCAATTCACGATTGACTAGACCCGAGAGACGAACTGCCAGCAATTGCTCATTTGTAGTAGGCAGTTTTTTAGCAGTCTCTAGGAGAGCAGCAACTAAATCTTCACTCAAATCATGTCGAGCATGATTGTAAAGATCTTTTACAAGGATTTCTAGGTTTGGTTCTACCATCCCTACCACCTCCTTATGTTTAATAATGTTTAATCAAATCAACTGTTGAACGATCCAATTTTTTCACCAAGGCTTGCAAGAAAGCTTGAGCTTCTAGGAAGTCATCCATAGCGTAGAGGGTTTGGTGAGAATGGATATAACGAGCGCAAACACCGATTGTTGTAGATGGGACACCACCATTTTTCAGATGGGCTGCGCCAGCGTCTGTTCCACCTTTACCACAATAGTATTGGTACTTGATACCAGCTTCTTCAGCCGTTGTCAAAAGGAAATCCTTCATCCCTGGGAGAAGCAAGTGACCTGGGTCATAGAAACGAATCAAGGTTCCATCCCCAATCTTGCCTTGACCGCCATAAACATCACCAGCAGGTGAACAGTCAACTGCGAGGAAGACTTCTGGGTCAAACTTGGTTGTGGAAGTATGGGCACCACGGAGACCAACTTCTTCTTGGACGTTAGAACCCAGATAAAGTTCATTGCCAAGTTTTTGACCTGACAGAGCTTCAGCCAACTCGCTCACCATGAGAACTCCATAGCGGTTATCCCAAGCTTTTGAGATGATATTTTTTTCATTGGCTGTCAAGATTGCAGAACTATCTGGTACGATGGTGTCACCAGGACGGATGCCAAAGCTTTCTGCCTCAGCCTTATCCGCAAAACCGCCATCAAAGACGATATCTGCAATAGCAGGCATGGTTGGTCCACCCTTTCCACGAGTCAAATGTGGAGGGACAGAACCCGAAATCACAGGAATTTCACGACCGTCACGAGTCAAGAGTTTGAAACGTTGGCTGCTAACCACCATAGGATTCCAACCACCGATTTCTACCACACGGAAGGTACCATCTGGCTTGATTTCGCTGACCATAAAACCAACTTCATCCATGTGAGAAGCGACCAAGACGCGCGGTGCATCTGCAGCTTCTGAATGTTTAATTCCGAAAATACCACCCAAGCCATCTGTCACCACTTCATCCACGTGCGGTGTCAACTTTTCACGAAGATAAGCACGGACAGGTGCTTCATGACCTGAGATAGCAGCAAGTTCTGTTACTTCTTTAATTTTTGAAAATAATGTTGTCATTTCAGTTCCTTCTTTCTTTCATCCATTTTACCACTTTTTAGAGGAGAAGGATAGTGGGAAGGTGGATAGTTTCTTACTCAGTTTTCCTATAAAAAAGAGAGACAGATATTCTTTCAGGAATTTTTCTTTCTTTTTTACATTAAATTGTCAGAAATTTTATTGACAGATTAGAAAAAACATGTTACAGTAATATCCGCAGGTATCTTTCGATACCAAATCTACATGAAAGGACGGGGTATGAAACTTTCTCATTATTTAATTGGCTTACTTCTGCTCCTAGTCTTTCTCTCTATTAGCATTGGAACCAGTGATTTTTCATGGGGAAAACTCTTTGCTTTCGACCAGCAGACCTGGCTACTATTTCAGGAGTCCCGTCTTCCAAGAACCATCAGTATTCTCCTTGCGGCCTCTAGTATGAGTATGGCAGGCCTTCTCATGCAGACCATCACTCAAAATCAGTTTGCTGCTCCGAGTACAGTTGGAACCACTGAAGCCGCCAAACTGGGAATGGTATTGAGCCTCTTTATCTTTCCGTCTGCGAGTCTAACCCAAAAGATGCTCTTCGCTTTTGTTTCATCCATCATATTTACCCTCTTCTTCCTAGCCTTTATGACCATTTTTACTGTAAAGGAAAGGGGGATGTTGCCTCTGATTGGAATCATCTATAGTGGGATTATCGACTCAGTCACAGAAGTTATCGCCTATCGTTTCAATCTGGTTCAGAGTATGAGTGCTTGGACCCAAGGATCCTTCTCCATGATTCAGACTCATCAGTATGAGTGGCTCTTCTTAGGCCTCATCATCCTGATAGCCGTTTGGAAATTATCCCAAACCTTCACTATCATGAATCTAGGGAAAGAAACCAGCGAGAGTTTGGGGATTTCCTACTCCCTACTTGAAAAACTGGCCCTCTTTCTGGTGGCACTAACGACTAGTGTCACCATGATTACCGTGGGTGGCTTGCCATTTCTCGGGGTCATCGTTCCCAATCTTGTTCGCAAGCGCTATGGAGATAATCTAAGCCAGACCAAACTCATCGTCGCACTAGTCGGTGCCAATCTAGTTCTGGCCTGCGACATCCTATCCCGAGTTCTGATTCGGCCCTATGAGCTGTCTGTCAGTCTTCTACTAGGAATCATTGGTAGCCTCGTCTTTATCCTACTTCTCTGGAGAGGGGGACGAAAAGATGCAGTTTAAAAGCAAACATACCAAACTCTTCTGCCTTCTCATTATTCTGGCCATTGGAGCTTGTCTCCTCTATTTTTGGCCCATCACCCACCTGTCTGCCTTTGCCTGGAAGCTACGTTCCCAAAAAATTGTCGTTTATCTCTTGGTAGCTATCGCGACTGGGATTTCGACCATTAGTTTTCAAACCCTGACGGAAAATCGTTTCCTGACGCCAAGTATTTTGGGAATCGAATCCTTCTACGTCCTACTACAAACCCTACTACTGGTTTTTGAAAGTAAGTTTCTTCAACTCGGGAAGTCTCCCATTTTAGAATTCCTAGTCTTACTTCTACTTCAATCCCTCTTCTTTCTCGCCTTGCAAGGCTACTTGAAGACACTGATGAAGCAAGACCTTGTCTTCATTCTGTTGATCTGTCTAGCCCTCGGAAGTCTCTTTCGAAATATCAGTACCTTCCTTCAGGTCCTGATGGATCCAAACGAATACGATAAACTGCAGAATAGTCTCTTTGCCTCCTTTCAACATCTCAACACTTCCATCCTAGCCATTGGTTCTCTGATTATCCTTGCTTTGACAATCTTTTTCTTTCAAAAAGCAGTCATTCTGGATGTCTTGCACCTGCAAAGAGAAACAGCTCAGGTATTGGGACTCGATGTTGAAAAAGAACAGAAAGAACTCCTCTGGGGTATCGTACTTTTGACCTCAACAGCAACTGCCCTGGTAGGACCTATGGCCTTCTTCGGCTTTATGCTAGCCAACCTCACTTACCTAATTGTCAAAGACTATCGGCACAAGTTGCTCTTTATCGTGGCCATTCTGGTCGGATTTATCAGTTTGACCTTGGGGCAGGCCTTGATTGAACGAGTCTTTGCGCTGGAAATTCGCATCAGTATGATCATCGAGAGTGTGGGTGGCTTCTTATTCTTTATCTTACTTTATAGGAGGGCGCGTCGGTGAAACTGGAAAACATTGACAAATCCATTCAAAAACAGGATATTTTGCAAGGCATTTCGCTTGAAGTCAGTCCTCAGAAACTGACAGCCTTCATTGGTCCAAATGGTGCTGGAAAATCGACTCTCCTCTCCATCATGAGCAGACTGACCAAGAAAGATCAGGGAATTCTCAGTATCAAAGGTCGTGAAATCGAGAGTTGGAATTCGCAAGAACTAGCCCAAGAACTGACCATCCTAAAGCAGAAGATCAATTACCAGGCAAAATTAACCGTTGAAGAACTGGTCAGCTTTGGACGTTTTCCCTACAGCCGAGGACGCCTGAGAGAAGAAGACTGGGAAAAAATTCGAGAAACTCTGAACTATCTGGAACTGATAAACTTAAAAGACCGCTACATCGATAGTCTGTCTGGCGGCCAGCTCCAACGTGTCTTTATCGCTATGGTACTGGCCCAGGATACGGACTTTATCTTGCTGGACGAACCACTTAACAATCTCGATATCAAGCAAAGCGTCAGCATGATGCAGATTCTTCGGCGACTGGTGGAGGAACTCGGCAAGACCATTATCATCGTCCTCCACGATATTAACATGGCCAGCCAGTATGCGGATGAAATTATCGCCTTCAAGGACGGTCAAGTCTTTAGCAAGGGAAGAACCAATCAAATCATGCAGGCTGACCTGCTCAGTCAACTCTATGAGATTCCTATCACGCTAGCTGATATCAATGGCAAAAAGATCTGTATCTATAGCTAGTAACATAGAAGCTCAAGTTAGAGAACCTTCGGTCTCTTAGTCAATAAGACCAAGAGACTCCCTAAATCGTTATCACATTTTAAAAAGGAGAAATCATGAAAACATCCCTTAAACTTTATTTCACTGCCCTAGTGGCCAGCTTCTTGCTTCTACTTGGTGCATGCAGTACAAATACAAACTCAAGCACTAGTCAGTCGGAAACAAGCAACTCTGCTCCAACAGAGATAACCATTAAAAGTTCACTAGACGAAGTCAAACTTTCCAAAGTTCCTGAAAAGATTGTGACCTTTGACCTCGGCGCTGCGGATACTATTCGTGCTCTAGGATTTGAAAAAAATATCGTTGGAATGCCTACAAAAACAGTACCAACCTATCTCAAAGACCTAGCTGGAAAAGTTAAAAATGTTGGTTCTATGAGAGAACCTGATTTAGAAGCTATCGCCGCCCTTGAGCCTGATTTGATTATTGCTTCCCTACGTACACAAAAATTCGTAGACAAATTCAAAGAAATCGCCCCAACAGTTCTCTTCCAAGCAAGCAAGGACGACTACTGGACTTCTACCAAGACTAATATCGAATCCCTAGCAAGCGCCTTTGGTGAAACTAGTACACAGAAAGCCAAGGAAGAATTGGACAAGCTAGACAAGAGCATCCAAGAAGTCGCTACTAAAAATGAAAGCTCTGACAAAAAAGCCCTTGCCATCCTCCTCAATGAAGGAAAAATGGCTGCCTTTGGTGCCCAATCTCGTTTCTCTTTCTTGTACCAAACCTTGAAATTCAAGCCAACTGATACTCAATTTGAAGATTCTCGCCACGGACAAGAAGTCAGCTTTGAAAGTGTCAAAGAAATCAATCCTGACATCCTCTTTGTCATCAACCGTACTCTTGCCATCGGTGGGGACAACTCTAGCAACGACGGTGTCCTAGAAAATGCCCTTATCGCTGAAACACCTGCCGCTAAAAATGGTAAGATTATCCAACTAACACCAGACCTCTGGTATCTAAGTGGAGGAGGTCTTGAATCAACAAAACTCATGATTGAAGACACACAAAAAGCTTTGAAATAAGCCACTTCAAACTCAATTTAATACTCAATGAAAAT
>NZ_VMLA01000107.1:0-17430 GCF_013276425.1 Streptococcus sp. 3874
AGAAGCAATAAGTGTAGATAATATTGCGCCCTTTCATGAAATTCTTAGCGATGAAAGTTACTCTTATAGAGTCGTTGGCAACATCTACGAAAACAAGGAGTTACTAGATGCCTGACGTAGAATGGATTATGGAGAATTGCCATATGATGCGTGACAATGGTATCTGGGCAGGAGAGAAGCAGATTTCCTACGCTAGTCCAGATGGGCAATATACGTATTACGTAAACAAGCGTAAAGATGGCACTTATTATTTACATGGATCGTATAAACATTATGGCAGGACGTAGATGGACAGAAGATGAGGTTGATTATCTGGAGTGGTACGTCTTGTCCAGAGAAGAGCATGATTTAACACAGGCTTGCAAGTTTTTGGATAGAAGTTACAACGCAGTTCGGTCAAAATTAGCCAAACTTCAGAAATACAATCCTAACTTGCAATTTAAGCCCAAATGGTCAGACGCAGATGATAGCTATATCCTGAAATACTACCAACGCTTTTCGTACAAGACCTTGGCTCGTATCTTAGGACGTAGTGAGAAAGCCATTCGAGACCGCATCCGAAAATTAGGGAAACGAAAAATTTTAGACTTGACTATATTTCACAAAGATGTAGTTTCGCTAGCCAATCAAGGTATAGCTGTAAAAGATATCGCACAAAAATTAGGACTACATTACAATCAGGTATATTACTGCTTGAATAAACATCAGATTCCTTACAAAAAGCGAGAGTTTAGAAATCAAAGTAACAATCTCGCTTGGAGGAATTTGAATGATATGATTTTTATGAGGAGGACTTAACATGACAGACAACATAAACAAACCAAGCCACTACCAAGGCGCAAACGGTCTGGAAGACCTGAAGAAAGCCAGAAAGAACCTTGATTGGCTGATTGAGGAGATGGAGCATGAGTGAATACGCTTTGTATGATGGCGACACCTTCATTACCATGGGCACTCTTGCTGAAATCAGCAAAGAAACAGGAATTGCCGAGAGGATGTTGAAGTATTACACTTTTGCATCTACACAAAAACGCCATCCGAATGGTAGGGCAGTCATAAAGATTGAGGTGGATGATGAAGGATAAATTAAATCCAAGACAAGCAAGTAGGTTTGCTTTCTTGCTAAAGCAAAAACGTAAGGAAAGGAAGTTGTCACAAGAAAAGTTAGCAGCTAAACTAGGCTATAGTCGCTACCTGATTGCTAAATGGGAGAAGGAGGAAAGTGTACCGAATATTTATAATGTAGAAGATATCTGTACTTACTTTGCTTTTCCTGCTGATATTATTCTCGGGAGTAGGGCATGAAAAAAGCCAGCACAGCTGACTCCTCATGGTATGGTTTCGCATAACTATTATATCATGAGGAGGAGTTCGTGTGCAAATAGAGTTATTGGATATCATCGATGAAAAGAAAACCAGAAAGGAAGCTATCAAAGTCCTAAAAAAATACAGTCGTCTGAGACGGATTGCTGGAGAAGAATACGCCCCCAAAATAACAATATCCTACTCGCTTGAACCAAAATCATCAAGTGGTCAGACAAGTAAGCAGGTAGAAAGCATGGTCTTGCGTAGAGTATCAGCTCAGCAGGATTTAGAACTAATCGCTAAAGCAATCAACAATCTTTCCGATATGGAATATACACGTATCCTAATCGAACGATATTGCAGGAAGAAAAGGAGGGAAGACTACAGCATCTACTCAGAACTAGGCTACTCATCTAGTGAGTATTATCGGATATTAAACAAAGCTCTACTAGAGTTCGCGGAGTCCTATCAAGCAAGCAACCTTTTGGTTTACAAGTGATTTCTGGGAAAATCTTGGGAAAAATCTGGGAAAATCTTGGGAGAATTGGAACGAAAAAAGGTGCTAAAATAGTATTATCCAATGATTGGGTAACGAACAGTCATGAGGACTCCTAAAAATACAGAGGTTTCGGCCTCTTAGACAGTAAGGACAGGTTAGCAGGTTGTTTGGGTCTCCTTGAAACTTTTACCAAGCGTGCGTTTTACTGCTAGACCAGCTGGTTCAATTCCAGCTACTGTCATATTCAATGCCACGACCAGTGGCTTTTTTTGATTATTTGAAAGGTGGTGATACTTGTTTTGAATATTGTAGAACCAATCAGGGATAAAGATGATATACAGGCTATGAAAGATTATCTGAGAGAATGGAATGAGCGTAATTATATTTTATTTCTTTTTGGTATCAATTCAGGTTTGCGAGTTGGTGACATTTTAAAAATTCGAGTAAAGGATGTTCAAGGTTGGTATATCAAACTGAAAGAACAAAAGACTGGGAAGAAGAAAAAGATTAAAATGACTAAAACTCTCAAACGTGAGGTTAGAGAGTATATACAAAATAAACCTCATCATCATTTTTTATTTCAAAGTAGAGTCGGAAAAAATAAACCACTTGATCGTAGGACTGTGGATTGGATTTTAAAAGTTGCTGCATCTGAGTGTGGTATTGAAAATATAGGAACTCATTCAATGAGGAAGACATTTGGATATCATTATTATAAAAAGACAAAAGATATAGCAATGTTGATGAGTTTGTTTAATCATTCATCACCAGCTATTACCTTAAGATATATAGGTATTCGTCAAGATCAACAGGACAAAGCGATGTCAAATTTTGGATTGTAGTTAACCAATTAGACATAACGAGTCAAACGCTAATTCATTTAGTGGATTACTGTATATCCTTATTGTGTCAGGCTTTTTGGCGACTGTTTGAATTAGACAGAATATAAGATATGTCTAATTGAACGCTAGAAAATATAGAGTAACAGCAATTTAAAATAAGTATCTTTAAGATAATTATTGACGAAAGATGTAATGGACAAAGAATATTAAACAATGATTGAAGTTTCAACTCGAGAAGAACGAAACCAGTTTTACAATTCCAGCGAGTGGAGAACGATAAGAAGGCAAGCACTTAAACGAGATCATTACGAATGTGTATGGTGCAGGGATGAAGGCAAGGTCACGACTACTAATTTAGAAGTTGACCATATCAAGGAGCTAGAGTTCTATCCAGAGTTCGCGCTTGATATCGATAACCTACGAACATTGTGCAAAGCATGTCATAATAAAAGGCATGATCGTTTTGATAAGAATGACAGAAATTTCCGAAAAGATGAATGGTGGGGTTAGGTGAACGAATCTTAAACACCCCCCGGTCAAAAAAATCAGGAAATTTCAAAGGAGCCAGTAAGCGGTCTGCACTCGACTGTCCAAATTTTTAACAAAAAATTAAAGGGGGTGGGGGGTAATGGAAGAATACTCGGAAAAAAATATAAAAGAATTAGAAAATCAGCTACTTTCTAAAATTGGCTATTTCAGTCCTAGAAAAAAGGATGCGATTCAGTATGAAAAAGTCAATCGCTATCTTTATCTTGTCCGGCTGCTTTATGAGCTGAAAGCTAAACTTCATGAAGACGGACTGGTCATCACTGTTCACAATGGACAACAAAGATTCCAAAAAGCGAATTCTCTCATCAAGGAAATCAACACAACCAGTAATCAGCTTTTGGCTATTGAGCGGTCGTTTGATTTTGATGTTGAAAATTCTCCTGTCGAGAAAGCTACGTCTGGAAGTGATCTGTTATGATTTCTCATCCGCTGGTTGATGACTACATCAAAATGGCCGAGAATGGAGAAGTTGTTGTCAACAAGGAAAGGAAGTTGCTGTTTAAAATCATCAAGGAGAAAATCTATCCTCGTGATGATTTGTATTTTGATAATGACTTGATTGATAAGTTCATTCGGTTTGCGGAAAAGAATTTTTTCCCTCTGGCTAAGTATCAACTTTTCTTGACACCGTTCATTTTTCTTTTTCGGAAGGTAGACGAGGAACCACACTTTGACGAGTATCTATACACACTTGCTCGTGGGGGTGGTAAGAATGGTTTTATGTCAGCAAGGTCATCGTTTTTTATCAGCCCTATCTACCCTATCAGAGATTACGATGTGACTATCACTGCTAACTCTGAGAAACAGGGTAAGGTTTCGTTTGAGGAAGTTTATGAGACTATCCAAAGGCGTGGTCTTGAGGACCATTTCTATCTGACTAAAATGTCTATCACAGGTCGAGCGAACAACTCGGTCTTTTCTTTTCGGACGAATAATCCGAAGACTATGGACTCTGCTCGTGATGGTTGTCTTGAGTTTGATGAGATTCACCAATTTGAAAATGATAAGGCTGTGAAGGTTCAAAGGTCTGGTCTTGGTAAGATTGCTCATGTCAGGACTTTCTACAACGGTACGAATGGGTATGTGCGCGAGGGGTTCTATGACAAGCTGATAGAGAAGTCTATGCAAATCTTGAATGGAGAGGTTGATGATTTCAGACTCTTCCCTTTTATCTGCAAGCTTGATAGTGCGGATGAGGTGGATGACATGAAGAATTGGCCGAAAGCAAATCCGATGTTGGATGAAAGCACGCCTTACGCTAAGAGGTTGCTTGCTAGAACTAAGGCTGACTATGATGACCTTGAGCTGGAGCCGTCTGGTCGTCAGGAGTTCATGACTAAACGGATGAATCTTCCTGAAGCAGACCTTGAGAAAGATGTGACGACTCGTGAAAGATTACTTGCTTGTTTACGTTCGCCTGGTATTGACTTGTTGGGTAAGTCCTGTGTCGCAGGATTTGACTATGCTAGCATTCGAGATTTTGCGAGTGTTGGTTTGTTGTTTAAGAACGGAGATGAGTTTATCTGGAAACAACATTCATTTGCTCGTAAAGCATTTTTGAAAGCTTTTAAACTTAAAGCTCCTATTCAGGAATGGGCAGATAGAGGCTTATTTACAATTGTGGACGGCCCTAGTATTGACCCTCGTTTATTGGTCGAAAAATTGAATGAATGGAGTAAGTTTTATCAGATTGAGCTTGTATGTGCAGATGGTTTCAGAATGGACTTGTTAAAACCTCTTTTGGAAGAGGCTGGTTTTGAATATGAGTTCTTGAGAAATCCTGGGGCGATTCAATCCAAGGTTGCGCCAATCATTGAAGACGGATTTGCTAATGAACGATTTATCTTTGAGAATGATAATTCTATGATTTGGTATACGGATAATACCTACGTCAAAGAGGACAAGGATGGCAATAAGCGTTTCTTGAAGAAAGAGCCCGTCAGAAGAAAGACGGATGGTTTCCATGCCTTGATTGCTGCTCTATACAAACGTGAGCTTGTACATGAGTCGAACGTTGGGGAATTCCTCGATATGTTAGAGGATTGGGAGTTTTAATCTAAGAATAAATTTTGGGTGGTAGGTTGGTAATTGGATAGGAAGGAGGGGAAGCATGGGGTTCTTAAATTTATTTAAGCGTGATGCGCCTGATGTTGTTTTTGATTTTGAAGAGTTGGAACGAATGTTGGGGTGTTTGCAGTTAAAGAGTTTAGCGATTGATAAGTCGGCGGAGTTTGTGGCTCGTATCTTTGCTAAGTCGGAATTTCGGTATATGGTGGAGAATCATCATGTGACGTCAGACTGGGATTATATTTTAAATGTGCGTCCCAATAAGAATGAGTCGGCCTCGGAGTTCTGGCAGAAGGTCATTTATCGCTTATTGACGAAAAACGAAGTACTCATTGTTTTGTCTGATGATAAGCAGTTACTGGTAGCTGATGCTTTTA
Organism: Streptococcus sp. 3874; assembly: GCF_013276425.1. NCBI lineage: Bacteria > Bacillati > Bacillota > Bacilli > Lactobacillales > Streptococcaceae > Streptococcus > Streptococcus sp. 3874. The sequence goes on from NZ_VMLA01000107.1 coordinate 5,640, forward strand.
CTCGTAGGCGTTATGCTCTGTATGATGACACCTTTGAGATGGTGTCTGTCGGGGATTATACATTTCAGAGGAAGTTTGCTATGAGTGATGTCATCTTTCTTCAGTATAATAACAATCGCTTGCAAGAATATGTATCTGACTTGTTTTCTGATTATGAAAAACTACATACTCGTCTGGTGGAAGCCTTAGCTAGAAATAATCAGATCCGTGGGGTTCTGGCTACAAAAGCGAATGGAACTTTTGATGAGGATAAGAGAAAGAAACTGCAGAGATATGCGGACAATCTTTTTAAGTCCTTTACGTCTAAGACGGTTGCCATTGTACCGACAATGGATGGTGTGGAGTATTCGGAGTTGACCAATACGGTAGGAACTACAAATCTATCAGTTGAAGAGTTGAAGAAACTGAGACGTCAATTTGATGACGAGGTTGCGGATATATTAGGTTTGCCGACGGCTTTGATGCATGGAGATATGGCTGATTTGTCTAATAGCCAGAAGATGTTTAACAGTTATTGTTATGAATCGCTGGTTAAAAAAGTGGGTGACGCTCTAAACCATGCTATGGTGAGTTCGGCTGGATACGCTAATCAGAAAAAATTTGTGATTTTTGGTGAGGGGGGACTGGATAAGTTTGCTCTGGCTGAGAACATAGATAAACTCATCTCATCTGGGGCTATGACTCGAAATGAGGTGAGATTGGAACTTGGTCTTGAGGCTGTTCCTGGTGGGGATTCTTTCCTTATCACTAAGAACTATCAGGGTGAAAACGAAATAGAGAAAGGAGGAAATGAGGATGACAATCATTCAGATTAAGGGAGCGATTGTATCCAATGATGACCGCTGGTTTTATGATTGGATAGACATGGATGCAACTGCTCCTAAGGATATTGTATTGCCGACGACGGGAGAAGATGTGGAGGTGCACATCAATTCTGGTGGTGGTGATGTGTATGCTGGTAGTGAAATCTATACAGCATTGCGTGCTTATCAGGGGCATGTGACGGTGAAAATCGTGGGGATTGCTGCTAGTGCTGCGAGTGTTATCGCTATGGCTGGTGATCAGGTGGAAATTAGTCCTACAGCGCAAATCATGATCCATAATGTATCTGCTGGTGTACGTGGTGACCATAAGGCGCTCTTGCATGAGGCTGGTGTGTTAGAAGGGTTTAATAAGTCCATCGCATATGCCTATATTGATAAGACTGGTAAGGCATTAGATGATTTACTGGATCTAATGGAGGGTGAAACGTGGTTTGATGCTCGTTCTGCTGTTAATCATGGCTTCGCAGATAAGGTCATGTTTGAAAGTCAGGAAGCTCCTGTCTTGGTAGCTAGTCAGACACCTGTGATTCCTCGTGATTTTATCGAAAAAATCCGATCTGCGATGACCCCAGATGTGGAGTTATTGGCGGACTTGGTTCGTGATAGGTTGAATAACAGTTTACCTATCCCAGAAGATAAGAAAAAAGAAGACAAGACGGCTGAACCTGTGGGGTTGGGTCGTTTCCCATTTTAAGAAAGGAAATAAAAAACAATGATGAAACTTGGTAATGAATTTACAACTGCTCGTCAGAACTTTATGAATGCAGTAGAAACTGGTGCTCCTATGGAAGAGCAAAATAAGCTCTATAACGAGATGATTGAGGCATTGACAGATAAGTTGCAAGATGATGCTCGAGAAGCTGCTCGTAAAGAAATCGCAACTATGAATCCATACGATGCACAGTTGACTGCTGAAGCTCGCGAATTTTTCAACAACATTGAGAAACTTCCTCCCAAAGGAATTGAGAAATTGTTCCCTCAGGAAACAATTGACCGGATTTTTGAGGATATGGTGGCAGCCCGTCCACTTCTTCAACACATCGGCTTGCGTAATGCTGGTATTCGTTTGAAATTCCTCAAGTCTAGTCGTACAGGTCAAGCGGTTTGGGGTAAAATCAATGCTGAAATTCAAGGACAATTGAAACAAGAATTTGCTGAAGAAGAAGCGATTCAGTCTAAATTGACTGCTTTTGTTGTAATCCCTAAAGACTCTGAAAAGTTTGGTCCTGCTTGGCTACAGTCTTACGTATCCATTCAAATTACAGAGGCCTTTGCAGCTGCTCTTGAAGCTGGTTATTTAAATGGTGATGGGGACAACAAGCCTATCGGGTTGTCTCGTACTCTTACAGGGACTGCAGAAAGTGAAAAAGTAACTTATGCTGAGAAACAAGCTCAGAAAAAACCATTGACTTTCGCAGACTCTGCTACCGTGGTAAAAGAGTTGACGGAGGTTTATAAATACCATTCTACAAAAGCTGACAATACCACTCCTGTTGCAGTAGAAGGTAATTTGGTTATGGTAGTGAACCCTGTAGATGCCTGGGATGTGAAGAAGCAATATACGTCTCTCAATGCTCAGGGTGTATATGTAACAGCTATGCCTTATAACCTCATCTTGGTTGAGTCGGTTGCTCAAGCGTCTGGTAAGGTGACTACATTTGTCAAAGGTCGCTACGATGCCTTTGTAGGTGGGGGGATTGAGTTTGGACGATTTACCGAAACCTATGCTTTAGAAGACTTGAATCTCTACACTGCTAAGCAATTTGCTTATGGTAAAGCGCATGATGAAAAGACTGCTGCTGTGTGGACACTGAGTATTGCAAAATAAAAGGTGACGAAGGATGGAGATTGAAGCTAAACTTCATTCCCTCCTTATTCCTTTTAAGGAGCGGATGAGAATTTTTCATAGCGGAGAAGATGCGAATCTCTCACGGATGTTAGAAAGTTCTCAAATGGTTATTACCCGCTTGGTAGGAAGTGGGAATATACACGATCATCAAATAAGGGAACTTATCTTAGAACGTGCTCGCTATGTCTATAATGACCAAGTTGAATTTTTTTACGAAAATTTCAAAGCGGATATTTTAGCATTATCGTTAGATAAGATAGAAATGGAGGATAGTGATGATTAAGGTATTAAAAGAGTTTTATGACCTCAAGGAGGGAGTCCTTAGGCAAGTCGGAGAAAGGTTTGAAGCGACAGAAGAACGATTTGCTGAGCTAAAGGAACATTTACCTGACTATGTCGAGTTGGAAAAGTCGTCCAGAAGTCGTAGCTCTAAGGAAGTAGTGAGTGTAAATGAAGAGGAGTGAGGGACCAAGCTATCGTTACAAAAAGCCTGAGTCTCAAAATGGAGACCTGAGAACTCCCCTGACTTTCTATACCTCTAAAATAAAAAAAGGGGTTGATGGTCGTGATGTGAGTTACGAGAAGGCTTTTTATACGATGGGGCAAACTTATTCTCCAAGTATGAAAGACGTTGAGATTGCAACTGGAAAAGCGATGAAAGCTAAGATGACTTTGAAGATTCGTGACCCTCTGACAGATTATCAGCCTGAAAATCGGCATTTTGTCGAAGTGGGGGATATCCGTCTAGTTGGTAAGAAATGGCAAATCATTGATGTCCGTCCTGATTTTGCTAATCGGGATTTTTTGATTGTCCTTATCGGAGGTGGTCGTGATGTCTAGTGGAGCTAATCTAAAAGGATTTGATGATATTTTGAGGAATATTGAGGCTCGACTAGGAGAGCCGGTAATTCGTAGAAAGGTCAACAGAGCCTTGAAGGAGACGGTTGAGGAGTTTGAGCCAACTTTCAAACGGGCTATGGCGGTGTACGCTGACACTGGGAAGACGGTTGGTGCGGTCGTTCATGGGAATGTGACTGGTACATCCAGCGGAGTTCCAATGGTTAAATTAGGTTTTAAAAGTCCTCGTTGGACTCTTATTCACTTAAATGAATTTGGCTATGCAAAGAATGGGCATCCTCGTGGTTTCGGAGTCATGCGCCGCTTTTTTGAAGCGAGTAAGCCGGTCTTTAAGTCTAAAGTCGGCATGAAGTTAAAACAGGAGTTTTTGTAATGATTAAAGACAAATTAACTGAACTCTACGATGCTTTGGAAGAGGATGAGTCTTTATCTGGTATTAGTATCAAGTCTTTTGAGCGTCCTGAGAGCTTGGGAGATGGCGAGACCAGTATTGTCATTATCCCTGTAGGGCCTCCAATGCAGACGGCTCACGGTAGTAATACTAGTTTGGCTAAGACTTTTCTCTATCAAATCAATGTAGAGTCTACTAATCGAGTGGAGTGTAAAGAACTCCAAGGAAGAATTGAAAAAATAATGGAAGAACAGGGATTTTATCAGACTGAAGGTGGTTTGGAACAATGGATTCCTGATATTAAGCGCTATGTAGACGTTCGGACTTATCGTGGTATGAGCGCTCTATATGAGAAATACTAGAAAGAAGGAAAAAGAAATGACAGTAAAAGGAACTGCACTTATCGGACTTAAATCAGTCACCATTCGTGTGCATGATGGACAGACTCCAACGGTTGGACAGAACCTCTTCACGCTAGAAGGTAAAGATAATGAAGGGGCTACACAGACCGCTAGAGTAACTGGATTATCTAGTGACCCTGTAAAGACTTATGGTAGTAATGTGGCTTATCACGTCTCCAATCGAGGAGTCGGTGATGTTAAGGTAGAGATGGGCTTGCTTGATGTCCCATTAGCTTTATATACGAATGCTTTGGGGTATGGCGATGATGATGGTATCTATTACTTCGGTGCAGACACAGTTGCCAAGAATGTTTCCATTCTCATTGAAAGTAATACTGCTGATGGGGAACCTGTTTACTATGGTTTTTATAAAGGTCAGCTTTCTATGGATGCTATTGATTTTGAAACGCTCAAGGATAAGGCGAATGAGTTAGCTACTACTAGTGTGAATTTCACTGCGACAGCTAGTTCAGACGTTGCAACTAAGGGGCGTTATGGTGCTATTGTTTATGGTTCAGATGCTGAAAAGTTGAAGAAATTGAAAGGTCAACTAAACATAACCGCTGCGGGGTAGAAGGAGGGCGAAAGCTCTCTTTTACTTTTTTAGAAAGGAAAGTATATGGCTAAGGTTCAATTTACAATTAAAAATGACAAGGGAGAAGATGTCCTAAAAAAGAGCAAAGAAATCACAACTCGTGATTATCGTGACTATTTGGTCATGAACGAATCCTTGACAAGTGATTTATCTGAGGTAGAGAAGCTTGATAAGCAGTTGGGATTTATTGCTAGTTTGTTTGATGATGTGACAGTAGAACAATTACTAGAATACACAGATTTTGCGAAAGTGATTTCTATTTTTACAGCAATTTATGCTCATCTGGTAGGTGATGTAGACCCAAAGGAAAAGAGCTAGCACCTGGGCAAGCGATCAAACGTTTTTATGGTTTTGTCAAGCAAGTTACAGAGGGTCCTTATGGAATGAGCATTCGCGATGTGATGGATACGAGTTGGGAGGACTTGATGGGGGTCTTGGGAAGTCTGGAAACGAGTGAACAAGAAGAAGTGCTTGACTTGGCAGATTTTTTAGAAAGTCTCTAGGTCAAGACTTTACAAATCAAAGGCTTAGGAATATAATAGAGATATGTAAGGGAGGTGGAAGAAATGTCTCGAAAAGAAAAAGCATGTAGAAGATATTGGTTTTGGTTTACCATTTTTATCCTTTATCTTGCTTTTGGCTTGTATTGTATTTGTACAAATTTTGTAGATATCTTTGGTATGCTCTTGCTATCACCCTTTATCTTTGCTTCCCTGCCACTCTATGCTTATCTATTTCTTGGTATGTTTATCTGGGCTTTTATGAACATGGCAATGGATGATTTTTATAAAGAATGATGAAAAGTCCGTAAGGGCTTTTTTCTTTGCTCTGAGGAGTTAGGAAGGAGAACAAGATGGCAAGCGGTACGCCGTTAGGTCAGATGTATATCGAGCTAGGGTTGGACGTGTCAAAGTTCAGTCCTACTCTAACTGGTGCAAAAAACGCTGTAAAGTACTTTCAAAATAATGTCCGTTCTTTGGACAGTACTTTAAAAGGCAATGAAAAAAATGCTAGCTTACTTCAAGCAAAATACAAGACTTTAGGACAAGCCATTGATTCACAACGTAAAGTTTTGGATGAGATGAAGAAAAGTTTTGATAAACTTGAACCGGGGACAGCTAAATTTGACAAGGCTGCTGCTGATATTCAGCGTGAGAATGCTAAGTTGGCAGTAATGGAAGGTCAGCTACGCGGTGTTGAAAAAGCTTTGCAAGATGTGGGGCGTGAAAATAGTTGGTCTGGTAAGATAGATGCCTTGAGTGAGAGATTTGCTAAAGGTGGAGAAAAATTGCGGGCTATGGGCGATGCAATGAAGCCTGTATCTGCTGCTTTATTAGCCGGTTTTACGCTTTCTACTAAGAAGGCGATTGACTTTGAAAGCCAGATGAATACAACTAAATCTCTGTTAGCTGATACCATTCCAACAGCGGATGAACTGAACAGTACCACACAAAAGCTGGGTGAAAGTTCAAAAAATTGGGCGAAGCAGTATGGGATTTCTACTGCATCTATCAATGAAGGGATGCAAGAAATTATCAAGAAAGGTTTTGATGCCAATCAAACAATCGAAGCCATGCCTGCTATCCTAGACGCTGCAAAGGCGTCTGGTGAGGACTTCAATACGGTTATGAACGCCACTACGAATATTTTGCAACAATTTGGGCTATCTACTCAGGATACAGAGCGAGTAACCAATAGCTTAACCTTTGTCGCCAATAAAACGGCTGCTGGTTTTGCTGATATGGGGGCTGCAATGGAGTATGTTGGTCCCGTTGCTAAAAACGTTGGTATGAACTTGGAAGAGACTGCCGCTGCTGTTGGTCTTTTGTCCAACAATGGTATTGCTGGTGAAAAGGCTGGTACGGCTCTGCGTGGAGCTTTAACAAGGCTACTGAAACCATCAGAGCAAAATGCAAATGCAATGGAGAAGCTTGGTTTTTCTGCAGAAGAATTTCGTAGCGGCGCGATTAAGCTACCTGATATTTTGGATCGTATCAAAAAGAATACGGAAGGGATGACAGATGCTCAGAAATCGGCCTTGATTGCTACAGCCTTTGGTACAGAAGCTCAGACAGCGATGAATATCTTGGTTGACCAAGGTGGAGATGCGTTGCGTAATCTTGCTAATGAAACCAAGGGGGCGACAACTTATACCAAGGATTTAGCAAATGAATTATCTAAGTCTTCTAAAAATGGTGTGGAACGTTTTAAATCTAGTTTGGAAGTTTTACAGATTAACATTGGTCAGAAATTATTACCATTACTAACTCCTGTGATTGATAAGGTGAACCAATTTATCGACTGGCTAAGTAAGGCTCCTCCAGCCGTACAGAGCTTGGCGGTTGGTATTGGTGGTTTTTTGGCTCTGGGCTACCCTCTATTGAACTTTCTTGGCAATGGGGCGACGGCTCTTAGTATTTTGATAAAACATGCCGGTAAATTAGAAGGACTATTAAAGGGCGGTCTCGGTCTTGCTAAATTGACAGAGCGTGCTGGTAAATTAAAAGGACTTTTACAAGGTGGTCTCGGTATTGCTAAGGCAGGAAGTGAAGCTACTGTTTTAGCGGAAGGAGCTGGCGCTGCTGCATCTAGTTCTAGTCTCTTGTCTGGAGCCATTGGGGCTTTGACAAATCCTATTGGTTTGCTGGTGGGTGGTGCTGCTTTACTAGCTGGAGGATTGGTCTATCTAGGATATAAGAAAGACGAGGCTCGCATTAAGGCGGAGGAATTTGGGTCTCAGTTGAGTGATACTGCAAGGAAAGAGTTAAGAGATTTCCAAAGTAAGGTAGATGATACCAGTACAGCAGTAGCCAACTTTGGAACCCACGCTGGCGATGCTGAAAAAGTTTCTGAAGCTTTTCGAAAACTTCATGAAGAGGTAGCAGCAGGTGCTGAAAAAGCTAATCAACGTATGGAAGAATTAGCTAAAAAGTTGGGGTTTAGCGATGAAGAAATCGCTAAAATGAAAGTAAAAAATGACCAAGTTGTTTCAAATACCGATGCAATGGCTAATCAGGTCAGTGAAATCTACAAACGTCATAATGGAGACGCTAGCAAGTTTTCTCAAGAAGAAAAAGAAATCGTCTTAAACAACCAAAGAGAGATGATCAAAGCTAGAATCGAAATGATGGAATTATCTGGCGAACAACAAAAGGCTGCGCTTCAGGCTCTGAATGGAGAGATTGGTAGTTTAAATGAAACGCAATTAAAGCACACAAGAGATGTTTTGAAGAAGGCTCTGGATGAAGAAAATCAGTTATACAAAACCTCAAAAGATGGATTGAAACAACTCTTAGATGCCAAACGTATCGATCAAGAAACTTACAATAAAAAAATTCAAGAACTTGAAACAAACCACCAGCAAACCATGGAAGCCTTAGGTACTAAGTATTACCAGGTTATGCAAAACCTTGACGCTAAGGTAAAAGCTCGAACTGGACAAAGCTGGAACTACTGGGAAGAAGCTAAAAAGGTTCTGGAAGAATATGGTTTGTCTTATGAAGTAATCGGTCAAAAGGCAGCAGAAGCTTCTCAAAAAATGGGTGATTCCCATAGCATTCTTGCTAAGTATACTAGTGATATGAGCAAGGAAACGAGAGAAGCGAATGATGCTTGGTCTTTGCTCGTCGGAAACATTGATGAAAACAACAATTTTGTCATTAAATCAAACGTAAAAGAAGTGATTGGGGAAGCGACTAAATCTGCTGAGGGTTGGGAGCAATTGCAATTTATTGTTAAAAATGCGAATATCAACTCAAATGCTCGGGTAACGATTGCTGAAGCTCTCGTTGAGTCTGGTAAGTGGTCAACCATGACACTGGAAGAAAAACAGTTGATTGTCCAAAATCAAGCAGGACTGCAAGCTATCTTTGATAGTGAAAACCATCTTAGAATCTGGAACAGTATGCCTGCTGAAGTCAAGCAACTGCTTTTGGAAAATACAGATGTGATGAATAAGGCTGAGGAGGCTTCCAAAGCGCTCTATAACTATGATGCCTTGACTCCTAAGCAGAAAGAGTTGCTGGCTACGGATGAGAATTTCAGAAAGGCTGTTGCGCGTTCGACTGACACGCTAACGACTTGGAATGCGATTACTCCATTCACAAAAGATTTGAAACTAGATCCTACAAATGTTTTGAACAACGGGCAATTGTCAATCGATAAAATCATGGCTTGGAATCTATCTAATCCAGAGAATAAGTCATTAAATGCTATTGACAATACTAGTGAAGCAGTTGCTAGTGCAAAAGCGAGTGTGAACTCTCCGAAACAGGAAAAACCAATTGATTTACTTGCGAAAGATCAGACTGCAGGCGTTAGAAATGAGACGAGTGCGGCTATTAATGCGATTAAGCAACATAATCCAGTAGATATCCTTGCTAAAAATAGCACTTCCAGTACTGTCAGCGAGGTCAAAAGCGTCGTTAATAGCATTCAAGACAAAACGGTTACAATCAGCGCTCGAGATAATGCTTCTGGCGTGCTTGCAGGCATTAGGTCTTGGATTACTAGGGTAACTGGTGATTTCTTTACCAATGTTTTTGCTAGTCGGCATGCCCACGGTACCAACTATCACCCTGGTGGTCTTGCTATGGTCAATGACCAACGCAATAGTACCTACAAGGAATTGGTTACTCTTCCAGATGGTAGGAGCTTCATTCCTGAGGGGAGGGATGTTCTTCTTCCTCTTCCTAAAGGGGCTAAAGTTTTGCGGGCGGATAAGACCAAACGCTTGATGCGTGAGATGGGGATCCCTAAATATGCTGCAGGAGTTGGCATTCCGAGTGATGCTAAATTCCTTCGTGAGATGGAAGAAGCACAAGCTAAAATAGTGGTGCAAACAAAAGGAGATACAAATAGTAAAGACAGCGATAAAGTCGTGTCTGAGATAGCGATTCTGAGAGCAAGTATGGAGAAAATCCTTACTGCTATCCTTGAAAAGCCGTCAGATACTTACCTGGACGCTGATAAAATTTCAATGAGCGTCTACCAACGTCAAGGTGCGATTTACGCTAGGGAGGGAATGTAATGTTTTACATGATTATCAATGGTTTCAATACATCAACTATCCCTCACTGCGTGGTGACGGATTTTGGTCAGGTGGAGGCAGCTAAACCTAGGGTGGTTGAAGATGCTAACCTCTACGGAGCAAACGGAAGTTATCGAGTGCTGGATGGTGGCTATGAGAGTTATGAACGGACTTTTTCGTTCTATATTCCTAAGTTACTGGATGTTTCGACTATCGTGGAGAAATTTCAGCCTAAGGACAATGTGCTGGAGTTTAGCTACCAGTTGGGGTCTGTCTTTTATGCGGATTTTATTGGTGCAACCTATAGCCCTCATGGGATGCATGCCTGGAAGCTAGAGCTTAAGCTGAGTATGCAACCGTTCCGCTATCAGAAAAATCTTGCTCCTCTTATTTTTACCGCAAGCGGTAATGTCAACAATCCAGGATCTGTCTATAGCGAGCCTGTGATTGAGATTGAGGGAGACGGAGATATTTCTTTGACTATCGGAAGGACAACTATGCACTTGACCATTAGACGAAAAGTGACCATTGATTGTAGACATAAGAAACAGAATATCTACAACGCAGATGGTGTGGTTCAAAATACGCTACGAAAGCGTGGAGGCTTCTTTGAATTGGCTGTTGGCAATAACGGTCTGGTCTTTACTGGTGCGGTTCGTAAGGTCACAGTTCGGCCGAATTGGAGGTATATTTTATGATTTATCTTACAGAGGGAAATAGGCCTTTAAACGAGTCCTACAATGATGAAATTGTCCATTTGGGGAATAATACCTATCAACTGACCTTTCGTTTTCCTACATCGGATCCCAAGTGGGAATTGCTGAAAGAGGAAACTTTTCTGACTGCAGATGACCTGCCTGGTGAGCAGGATTTTTATATTTTTGAGGTTGAAAAGCAACAAGGATATATTCAAGTCTATGCCAATCAGGTTATCAGTTTGTTAAATAATTACATCGTTAGCTCTATCGAGGTTGACCGTGTCAGTGGTACAAGGGTGTTGAGTGCTTTTGCTGGTAGTATTACCAGAGCCAATCCTTTTTCTTTCTTCTCTGATATTGATGATAGGCATACGCTCAACATCAAGGACAAGAATGCCATGGAGGTCTTGGCCAAAGACAAGCACTCTATCCTTGGTCAGTGGGGCGGAGATATGGTGCGAAACGGTTACAACTTACGTTTGTTGAAGAATGGCGGTTCAGAAAATGAATCGCTTTTTATGTACAAGAAAAACCTGTCTAGCTACCAGCATAAGACCTCTACCAAATCGCTGAAAACTCGGATAACCTTTAAAACAACCGTTAAAGGTGAGGGAGAAAAGGCGGTTGACCATGATTATATGGTGGTGATTGACAGCCCCTTACTTGGGAACTACAGCCAAATCTATGAAGATGTCGTGGAGGTCAATGACCAAGACGTGACAGATGAGGCTAGCTTGATTGCATATGGTAAGCAGTATTTTCGGACAAGTATGTGCGACATGCTAGAAGATAACCTTGAAATCTCGGTTGTCGGTCAGAGTGATGTTGCGGTGCAGATGTTTGATGTGGTCAGTATCTACCATGAGTGGTACGGTCTTGATGTTCGTAAGAAAATCACCAAATATACCTATTCGCCAATGGCAAAACGCCTAAAATCAATAGGTTTTGGGACCTTCCAGTCCAGTCTTGCAAATGCGATCGGTGGGATTGTAAATGATGCCGTTTTGAATGAAAGCCGAAATCTGCATCAGATTTTTGAAGAACGTTTGAAAAAGGAAATCGCCAACGCTGACCGTGCTTTTGACGCTGAATTTACTAAGCGTGAGAAAGCTATCACGGATGCCATCGAACTTGCCAAGGCTAAGG